>NZ_JBFTIZ010000562.1:0-1505 GCF_056395165.1 Pedobacter sp. 10L46_2 | reverse complement strand
GTACAAGTATAGCTTGTTAATAAACCTTTAACCTGAGCATAAGTTGGAGCCGAAGTAGTTTTTGCACCACCTTCTACTGCTTTCTGTGCAGCAGTTGTTTTAGCACCAGCCACTGGTTTTTTACCAGTTGCTTTTCCAGGAACAGCATTAGCCACAGGGTCGTTTGCAGAGTTTCTGGTACTTACACCATTCATAGATAATTTCTCTCCGTTTGGAATGCTATTTAAAGTATAGTAAGCAATCGGGTGAATTAAATGATAAGAGTTCTCTTGTGAACGAACACCTTCGACAGTAATGGTATGGATATAATACTGACGAAGATTATCAACAATAAGTCTTGCTTTTAAACCGTCAGCAGATACTTTAACACCTTTAATTTTTAACTTTTCGTTATTAATTGGAGGTGAGCCATAAACCGGATGGTATTTATATAAATAGCTTTGTACATCGTAAGAAGCGATATCTTCTGCAGATTTTAAATCAACTGGTTTAGTAAATTCGATTTCAAAACCATCAGGCATTGCTCTAACAGCTTTCATTTCGAAAGGCATTTTTTCGTTGTAAACTAAACGCTCAAGACCTTCGTTTGCATCACCTGCAGATCCCCAACCACGGTTAGTTTCTCCAACAAATAATGAATTATCAGTACCCCATGCCATTCTTAATACTCCTGAACGGAAACCACTTCTGAACATAAATGAAGCACCTTGCTCTACACCGTTTACCGTTTCGAAGAATACTCTTGAAATGATACTCATACCCTGATCACCTACTAAAATCTGACCTTCGAAAGGACCAAAAGCTCCCTGAGGAATTTTAACAGGCTCTGAAGTAGAGATGGTTTGATAGCTCTTCCTTGTGCATCTTTATCTCTTCTTTCGTCGATTTTAGATCTGAAGTATTCTTCAGTAAGCTTAACTGGAGAATCAGCTCTTCCAGTCCATCTTAATCCGGCCGGGTGACCTAAGAAATCACCTTTTTCTACTTTCCAGATTGCACCAGAACCGAACCAGTCACCTTGGTTATCTGTATAGTAAAGTTGTCCGTCTATTACGTTTGGACCTGCAGGAGAACGCTGACCAGTTGCCCATGGTTGCATTTTTCCATCTTCAGTAATGTTCATTGTCCAACCGCGCATAGGTACACGGCTTTCGCCACGGTACCACATTTCATCACCAAAAGCTACGTTACCGGTAACAAAGAAAGTACCGTCTTTAGCAATTTTTGGTCCGAAGCTGTACTCATGGTAGTGACCGCTTAATGGCCATGCATAAACAGTTTCATAAACATCAGCCTTACCATCCTGATCTTTATCGATCAATTTGGTTAACTCACCTCTTTGCGCGCAATAAAGTGCACCATCTTTATAAGCAAGACCTAATATTTCGTGTAAACCAGATGCAAACCTGCGGAAGTAAGGGTTTTTGCTTGTAGGATTTTCTACGATGTAAACCTCTCCTCTTCTGGTTGAGATACCAAGATCTCCGTTTGGCAAAGTAACCAAT
>NZ_JBFTIZ010000561.1:1895-2589 GCF_056395165.1 Pedobacter sp. 10L46_2 | reverse complement strand
CAATGTTTTCTCTTAAATTGTAATGTGAAGCCATTACTTCTCCATAAGCTCCAGTACTATTTAAAGCAATAAGATCTCCACGAAGTGTTCCCGGCAATTCTACCTCTTTGCCAAAACAATCCGTGCTTTCACAAATGGGTCCAACTACATCATACTTTACCGAATTTGGTTCTGATACCCGTGAAATATTGGATATTTTATGATAAGCTTGATAAAGTGCCGGTCTCATTAACTCAGTCATACCTGCATCAAGAATAATAAAGTTTTTTTTCTTCCCATTCTTTACGTATAGCACCTTGCTTATTAATGATGAAGATTGTCCTACCAATGCACGACCTAATTCAAAATGAACTTCCTGATTTGATCTGACATTAAGAAAATCTGAAAATATTTTAAAGTAAGCGGCAAAGTCTGGAATCTGCTGCTCCGGATTATGGTAATCAATACCTAATCCACCGCCAACATTTAATACCTTTACTGTAAAGCCTCTTTCTTCGAACCACTCGGCAAATTCATTTACACGTACACAAAGATTTTTATATACATCAAGATTGGTGATCTGTGAACCGATATGAAAGTGAATCCCAATAAACTCCAGATTAGGGGATTTTTTTAAAGTTTCAGCACATAATGGCAAATCCCATGAGTTTATACCAAACTTATTTTCATCCAATCCAGTGGTGATGTTGTGATG
>NZ_JBFTIZ010000561.1:0-1861 GCF_056395165.1 Pedobacter sp. 10L46_2 | reverse complement strand
TACATTTGGATTAATACGTATGGCTACCCTTGCTTTTTTGTTTTTCTTGCCCGCTAACTCATTAATAACTTCAAGTTCCTGAATAGATTCTACATTAAAGCAGAAAATATCATTATCTAAAGCACCATTAATTTCCTTGTCAGATTTACCCACGCCAGCAAAAACTATTTGATCTTTCGAGAAGCCAATTTCTATTGCTTTACTTACCTCACCACCACTAACGCAATCGGCTCCAAAGCCTGTAGCCTTTATTTTTTCTAAAACCCGCTGATTGAAGTTTGCTTTCATGGCGTAGTGCACATGAAAATTATATAACTTAGCTGCATCAGCACAGGTACTAAGCGTTTTTTGCAGCAAAGTAAGATCGTAGAAGTAGAAAGGTGTTTCTAAACTTGCGAAGTGCGATATATCTTTATCAGAAAACATAATGTTTAAATATCTTTTTATAATTGTTATTGTTGTTTTGGGTCTGATCTACTTTGGTAATCATCTCGACTATAAAAAGCAAAAGATCAGTGGAAAAGAGTACGAAAGAAGAAATCGTCTCTTCATCGCACTCGTTTTCATTATAGCTGGTATTATCTTTTGGCTTAGAAGAAGATAATTATTCAAATAAGCGGTTGTGTAAGCTTTTTAATGCCTCAGTTTTATCAGCTGTATTTATTAGTAATGAAATGTTATAGCTACTACCACCGTATGAGATCATACGCACCGGAATATGTTTAATTGAATCTAATACACGGGCAGCATAACCATGCTTCTCGGCACTGAAATCGCCTACAACACAAACAATCGACTGATCATTATCAACTTCTACACTTCCAAAATCATGTAGTTCTTCAATAATTTTATCAAGGTTATCCGTAAAATCAATAGTTACAGAAACAGCTACTTCTTAAGAAACCATAAGCCAATAACATTCTGCTCGATTGGATTTTTATAGCGGTGATACCATCTTTAGCCGCAATTGATTTTATTTTGCCTTTTTCACTGTCGTTTGTAATCAAAGTACCAGAAGCTGAAGGCTCCATAGTGTTCAATAACCTTACAGGGATCTTGTATTTTTGAGCCGGAAAAACAGATTGCGGGTGCAATATCTTTGCGCCAAAATAAGCTAATTCAGCCGCTTCATCAAACGAAAGCTGGGAGATTGGTTTGGTGCCTTTAACTATCCTTGGATCGTTGTTATGCATACCATCAATATCTGTCCATATCTGAACTTCCTCGGCTAGTATGGCCGCTCCTATTAAAGACGCAGTATAATCACTTCCACCACGTCTTAGGTTATCCACTTCGCCAAAACTGTTTCTGCAGATAAATCCTTGTGTAATGAATAGTTTATTTCCTTTGTTCTGATCTAGTATTGGTTGTAAGTGTTTAGTGGTATAAGGAACATCAGGTTCATTGTCCTCATCAGTTTTCATGAAATCTAAAGCAGGCAACAATACAGATGGAACACCTATAGATTTGAGATAGATATGATATAATGTAGTTGATAACAATTCACCTTGTGCAAGTACTACTTTTTCCTCAATTGGGGTAAAAAGATCGTTTACAAGGGTTTCAAGGAAGTTAAAGTGATAGTTTACTACTTCTTGTCCTTGCTCACGAAAATCGCCTTCCGGTAAAAGCTCAACTACAAATTCATTATATTTCTGATGCATTGCGTTAATAAGACTTAACGCAGCCTGTTTATCTTCCTTTAAAAGTTTGGCTGAAATTTCTACTAAACTGTTCGTTGTGCCAGACACTGCTGAAAGCACTACAATTTGTTCTTCTGCCGGATCAATAATATCCAGCAATTTTTTCATCCGCTCAGGGCTTCCTACAGAAGTTCCTCCAAACTTTAATATTCTCATAG
>NZ_JBFTIZ010000560.1:0-1009 GCF_056395165.1 Pedobacter sp. 10L46_2 | reverse complement strand
GCATTTATTCCTGTTACATCCATTCCTGTAATTAATAGGTGAATATCATGTGTTCCCTCATATGTAACTACAGATTCCAGATTCATCATATGCCTCATAATTGAATATTCTCCGGTAATCCCCATACCACCAAGCATTTGTCTGGCGTTACGTGCAATGTCCAGCGCAACCTCTACACTATTTCTTTTTGCCATAGAAATTTGCTCAGCAGTCGCTCTGTTTTCGCTTTTCAATACCCCTAAGCGCCATACCAGTAACTGGCCTTTCGTAATCTCAGTAATCATTTCAGCTAACTTCTTTTGCTGCAATTGAAAGCCAGCAATAGGTTTACCAAACTGAACACGTTCTTTAGCATAGCGTAAAGCGGTATCATAGCAATCCATAGCAGCACCCAGTGCTCCCCATGCAATACCATAACGCGCCTGATTTAAACAACCCAAAGGCCCTTTAAGTCCACTTATTTCCGGGAAAATATTTTCTTTAGGTACCTTAACATTATCAAATACCAATTCACCTGTAGCTGAAGCCCGCAAACTCCATTTTCCATGTGTTTCCGGAGTTGTAAAACCTTCCATACCGCGCTCCACAACCAATCCTCTGATTTTCCCTGATTCATCCTTAGCCCAAACAACTGCAATATCTGCAAAGGGAGCATTAGAGATCCACATTTTTGCACCATTAAGTAAATAGTGGCTTCCATTATCTTTAATATTGGTTACCATTCCACCAGGATTAGATCCATGATCCGGCTCTGTTAATCCGAAGCAGCCCATCAATTCACCAGTAGCAAGCTTAGGCAAGTACTTCTTGCGTTGTTCTTCAGTTCCGTAAGCAAAAATAGGATACATTACCAAAGAACCCTGCACAGAAGCGGTAGACCTGATGCCCGAATCTCCACGTTCTAATTCCTGCATGATGATACCGTAAGCCGTATAATCAAGTCCGGAACCGCCATATTCAACAGGAATAGTAGGACCAAAGGCACCTATTTCTCCCAACCCCTTGATGA
>NZ_JBFTIZ010000559.1:0-1021 GCF_056395165.1 Pedobacter sp. 10L46_2 | reverse complement strand
GTCAGCAGCAGGCGTGGCCGCGGCCGGGGCGACAGGTACGACCGGCATCGGCACATCGCCACCCAACGCGGCGGTGGTCGCCAGCGGCGGCAGGCTCGCGGCCAGCGACGCGGTGGCGCGGCCGTTCACATACAGATGGACCTGGCTGCCATCGGCCGTCACGGCCAGATGCTGCCAGGCGGCGGGGGTCAGCGGCTGGCCGGGCTGGCTGCGCTGGCCGTTCACTTCCACAAACGGCACGCCCTGGTTGAGTCCGATCAGCAAGGCGTTACCGGCGTCGCGGCGGGCATAGACGAGCTGTTCGCCGGCCGGCTGGTCAGCGCGCACCCAGGCGCTGAACGTGAACGCGCCCGCGGCGGGAATGGCCAGCGAGGGGCTGGCGGGCAACATCAAGGGGGCTGTGCCCGTGAACTGCGCGGCGCGTCCAATCACGCCATCAACGGCAGCGCCCGTGGGCGTCTGGCCGTGGTTGCTGTAGGCCGTGGTGTCGCGCGGCGGCGCACCGGCCGCGCCATCAAAGTGATAAACCAGCGTGTAGTTGGGGTCAAACGTCAGTTGGCCATTGGCGAACGCCGGCGCCTTCTGGTTGCCGTAGTACATCCAGATGTCCTGGCGCTGGCCGTCGGCCACCTCCGGCACGTCCACCCACACCAGCGCCATGCCCAGCAAGGGGTCGAACGATTCCAGCTGGTGGTTCAGCACGGTCTGGTCGTCTGCCGCCACGAAGCGGATGTCGGCGCCCTTCTCATGGATGCCATCGAACGTGAAGTTGCCGGTATGCAGGCGAACCAGCAGCGGCGTGCGGCCGGCGGCGCCGCCCAGCGGCATGCCTTGCGCGCGCCATGCCCAGCAAGGGGTCGAACGATTCCAGCTGGTGGTTCAGCACGGTCTGGTCGTCTGCCGCCACGAAGCGGATGTCGGCGCCCTTCTCATGGATGCCATCGAACGTGAAGTTGCCGGTATGCAGGCGAACCAGCAGCGGCGTGCGGCCGGCGGCGCCGCCCAGCGGCATGCCTTGCGC
>NZ_JBFTIZ010000558.1:0-1027 GCF_056395165.1 Pedobacter sp. 10L46_2 | reverse complement strand
ATAGTCACTAGATTCTTCTTTCAAAAAACGGTTTAGATTGTTCTCGTCCTGAGTGTTTAGGGTTTCTTGTAAAAGCAACTGCTGCCATTTTCTTGAATTGAAAATCATCTCTTCCATTAAAGAGGAGTAGTGATGATCTTTTAACTGATCAAGCACTTTATAAAGTAGGCTTAAATGGTGACTCAAATCAGCTTTACTGGCCGTATTTCTTTCAATTGTAGAGTTTCTGATGTCAATAGCTCCGTAAAACGGATATACATCTTTAAAACTGATGTCTTCATTTCTAATTGGCAAATGCTTATTTTTATCATGCATATGATGCCATGCTACCTCGTTAAATTTCCATTGAACTGAAGGTTGTATAGAGGTAAATTTCTCTTTTATAACATTTTCCAGCTCCAGGTTAAATTCATCGATATAGATCTGTAATAACTGAGATATGGGGGCAATTGCAGGCTCCAGCAGTGCAAGTATTTTCTCGTCAAAAGTTTCACCTTCCCAGGTATGTACCGCTAAAACACCAACAATTACATGGTCGTAAAAAACGGGAGTGAGGGCAAGAGACTTAACTCCCAGTTTCACAAAATGATGAAGCCAATGAAACACAACGGGATCTTCGGCCAAAATATCAGGAGAAAAGAATGAGTTCGGGTTGGCGGTATAACCCTCGGCATATTGCTGAAATGTTTCGGGGTCTAAATTATCTTCACCCCATACAGAAAATAATATTCCCGTGCCCCCCTTTACATTGCCATAAACCGGTTTGTTGTTAACCCTTACAAAAGGAAACAGGTCGAACTCGATTTTGTTATTTTGTACTATTGTTTTTAAAGATTGAATAACACCACTATATGTGGCCGCCTGATCGCCAGGGGTACGGTTAAGCCGAATGTTTTTTATGTTTTCTACAGCCTGGATAGCGGTTACATCAGATACAGTGATTACAGAGATACCTCTAAAACGGAAAAGATCGAGTGGCAATATTTTTTCCAATATTTCATAACTTGAGCCTTCTCCTATGTATTGT
>NZ_JBFTIZ010000557.1:0-1030 GCF_056395165.1 Pedobacter sp. 10L46_2 | reverse complement strand
CCCCTGCAATCAGTAAAATTATCACGAACGACAATAATACCCACTGCCAATGGTCCCTTAGCCAATCTAAAAAGGAATATTTTACTGCAAGGGGCTGCTTTATGTCATAAATGGCCTTTGTAGTATCAACAGCAACAGCAGTAACCTGTAAGGGCAAAGGATCGGTTTTAAAACTTTGCGTGTTTACCTGGAACAAGAAAGCCGGAACGGCCTGCAATCCGGCATCAAAAGAAGTGATTGTATATTGGCGACTAATTGTAGCCACTTTAGGATTATTCTTATCTGCTATAGTATCGGTTTTGCCAACCTCTACAATCTGTATTTTAGAAGAAATGGTATCTGCCAATGCAGGAAAACTGATTTTCTCATTTACCGGCAATCGGGCACTTAAGCGCAAAATTGTCTGGTCTCCCAAAACAATGGTCGACTTATCTAGTTTAGCCTCTACCTTTATATCCTGAGCATTACTTTTATAAGTAAAGCAAGCCAGGCATAGCATTAAACACCAGCTAAAATTAAAATATTGCTTCATATCCCCTACCTTCTGGCTTCGCGTTTTTTAAATAATGTCATTAATGGTTTAATATATGACTGATGGGTTCCAATTTTTGTAAAATCTACTCCTGATCTCTTAAAAAGATCTTCTAGTTTCCCATTTCTCTCCATTGCTGCAACTTTATAAGCCTGTCTAACACGTTTATCCCCAGTATTTACCCACTCGTACTCACCGGTTTCTTCATCCCTAACAGGGATAAGTCCCAGGTTAGGAAATTCTTCCTCATGCAAGTCATATAACCTAAGTGCGATAAGATCGTGTTTTCTGTTGGCTATTTTAAGTTCATTCTCAAAAGAATTACTCATAAAATCAGAGATCAGAAAGGAAGTGCATCTTTTGTTAATAGCGCTGGTAAAGTATCTTAAAGCTTCAGCTACATTTGTACCCCTGTTCTGAGGTTTAAAATCTATCAGTTCCCTGATGATCATCAAAATATGACTTCTTCCCTTTTTAGGAGGGATGAACTTTTCTACC
>NZ_JBFTIZ010000556.1:0-1032 GCF_056395165.1 Pedobacter sp. 10L46_2 | reverse complement strand
CATTAGGATATACCAAACCCATCAATGAAATTTACGAAACTGCGGGAATTAAATTTGATTTCAGCTTAAACTACATTGAGGAGCTGGCATCATTTGTAAAAGATGAATTGCATAAATTAGGCTAAGTTTACCACATAATATCTAAGTTTGAATATCAAAACCGAACCTAACCACTAATGTATGTTTGAAAAACTTTTCAGAAAAAAGTCAATAGCCAAAATATTGGAAGATGCAGAAAAAGGCTATGGTGATCACGGAGCTTCGCTCCATAAAACACTTGGTGTACGGGATTTAACGGCTTTCGGTATCGCCGCTATAATTGGGGCGGGCATTTTCAGTACAATTGGCAAAGCAAGTGCCGACGGTGGCCCTGCGGTAATATTCCTTTTTATATTTACTGCCATTGCTTGTAGTTTTGCTGCTTTTGCATATGCAGAATTTGCCTCAATGGTTCCTGTATCTGGAAGCGCATATACCTATTCATATGTTGCGTTTGGTGAACTGGTAGCCTGGATCATTGGATGGTCGCTCATTATGGAGTATGCTATTGGAAACATAACTGTTGCTATATCCTGGTCCGATTATTTTACCGGACTCCTCTCCTCCATACGAATACCTGCATTTGGCATAAATGGCATTCACCTGCCTGATTGGACTACAATGGACTATCTGACCGCATATAATGGTCATGCACATGCTGAAGCACTTGTGAACGCAGGAAAAAACTACGCAAATCTGGATGACGCAACAAGAATAGCAAACAATGCCTGGATAACAGCCCCACAAATTGGGGGCTTTCATCTTGTAGCGGACTTACCCGCTCTGGGTATTATCATTTTTATTACCTGGCTGGTATACAGAGGAATGAAAGAATCTAGAAATGCAAGTAATGCAATGGTTATTGTAAAACTAGCAGTTATTTTACTAGTACTTGCAGTAGGTGTTTTTTATGTTGACACTGGTAATTGGGATCCCTTTGCTCCCAATGGAGTATCAGGAGTATTAAAGGGAGTATCAGCAGTTTTTTTTGCA
>NZ_JBFTIZ010000555.1:0-1039 GCF_056395165.1 Pedobacter sp. 10L46_2 | reverse complement strand
GCAGGAAGGTGATGTATGTCGCTACCATTGTTTTATAGCTAGTGGCCTAATGCGTACCTATTCGGTTGATGGTAAGGGCAACGAGCACATCATCCGCTTTGCTACTAAAGATTGGTGGATCAGCGATCGCGAAAGTCTGCTCTTTGGTGTACCTTCTAAATTTAACATTGATGCCATTGAAGAATCGGAGCTGATCCTGTTCGACAAGGATGAGATGAAGGTGGCCATGGAAACTGTGCCTGTTTTTGGCCAGCTGGTTACCGATATTTTGAACAAGAGCTTTGTGATAAACCAGAACCGGATTCATGAAGTGATCAGCAGCACGGCAGAAGAGAAATACCAGAACTTTGTAAAGCGTTATCCTGATTTCGCACTGCGTGTACCGCAGGCCATGATTGCCTCTTATTTAGGAATAACACCCGAAACACTTAGCCGTTTGCGCAACCCCAAGCCTAAGAAGTAGGCCTTTTGATTGACATTTGTCAATTTTTTTCTTAACAAACCTCATCGTTTTGAGGACTGCACATTCGCCAATTTTGCTTCGTCAGCCGGGTGAACCACTGACCAAAAAATAAGCAAAATCATGTCACGTAAATTAGAGAACAAAGTAGCCGTAATAACCGGTGCAACCAGCGGAATGGCCTTGGCTACTGCCAAATTATTTGTAGAAGAAGGTGCCTATGTATATATCACTGGCCGCAGACAGGAACAATTGGATGCCGCGGTAAAACATATCGGTAAAAATGTAACGGGCGTCCGTGCTGATTCTGGCAATCTGGATGATCTGGATCATTTATACGAGATCGTTAAAAAAGAAAAAGGCCATATAGATGTATTGTATGCCAGCTCTGGCGTTGGGCATTTTGGCATCGGCATTGATGCCATTACGCCCGAAGAATATGATCGTGTATTCGACATCAATGTTAAAGGAACCATTTTTACCGTACAGAAAGCACTGCCACTTTTGTCTGAAGGTGCATCTATTATCATGACAGGTTCCATAGCAAGTGTGAAAGGTTTCCCTGGAATGGGTATATAC
>NZ_JBFTIZ010000554.1:0-1039 GCF_056395165.1 Pedobacter sp. 10L46_2 | reverse complement strand
CTATAGAACGTTGCTCATCCTGCGTAATCATATAAATATTAACGTTCTTTAGCTCTTTAGTTCTTTTAGACATGTTTGCAGCCGTTCTTTGGCAGTGTTCGCAAGTAGCGTCAAAGAACATCAATAAAGCTTTTTTCCCTTTTGCTATCTGACTTGTAGAATAAGCATTGCCATCAGTTTTATAGAAAACCGCAGTAGGCAACACACTACCCGGCAAAAGCGCCTGGCTAAAAGCAATTGTAGAAAATGCACAAAGGATTAAAGAGAATATTATTTTTTTCATAGAATGTTCTTAATAAAAGAAAGCGCTAATATCATATTCTTTATAATAATTATCGTCATTTAAAACCTAATTTTTACAATAGAACATTGGGCTGTGGATAAGGACTGTTGCCCTAAGTACTTGCAAATGGTTGGTTTGTGCAACAATAAGATGATAAAAGGTTAGCCTTAATTGTATATAAAAACTTTTCTCTAAGTTTGTTTACATACAAATGAGCAAGGAATGAAAGTTGAAAGTTTAGAGCCGGCATCGCTTTGGAATAATTTTATCAGTTTAAATGCAATACCCCGTGCATCAAAGAAGGAGCAAAGGGTAATACAGTTTATGGTTGACTTTGGTAAAAACCTTGGACTACAAACAATTCAGGATCGTACTGGAAATGTAATTATAAAGAAGCCGGCAACCACTGGTATGGAAAGCAGACAAACTGTAATTCTGCAGTCGCATCTTGATATGGTTCATCAAAAGAATGGCGATACAATCTTTAATTTTGATACTCAGGGGATAGAAATGTATGTAGATGGCGATTGGGTTAAAGCTAAGGGTACTACCCTGGGCGCCGATAACGGTATTGGCGTTGCCACCATTATGAGCATTTTAGCTTCATCAGATATTGCTCATCCTTCTATTGAAGCTTTATTTACAATAGATGAAGAAACCGGGATGACGGGGGCAAAGGAGCTTGATCCGTCTAATCTCTCAGGAACTATTTTGCTGAACCTTGATACAGAAGAAGATGATGAGCTTACCATCGGC
>NZ_JBFTIZ010000553.1:0-1087 GCF_056395165.1 Pedobacter sp. 10L46_2 | reverse complement strand
AATCAGTGTGGCTCCGGTATCTACTCGCTTTAGTAAGTATTGGCCCTTAGCATCGGTAACAGTTATTTTGTTTTCTCCTTTAACACTGACACTTGCACCTTCCAGTAATTGATTCTGCTCATTTATTACTATACCATGTACATCAATAATCGGAGAGGAATTTATGATGATCATTTTTTTTGAAATGATGTAAGTAAGCGGGAGGCCTGATAAAATACGGTTCATGACCTGGGGCAAACTTACATTTTGAAAATCTGCATCGATCCGTTGATCTACGTTTAGTTTTTGCTCATTCCAGATTACCTGATAGTCAGTCTGCCTGGTTATTTCTTTAAAGACTTGAACAAGAGTGACTTTTTTCTTTACGAGATTGAGCTTTTGAGCCGTTACCGATGTGCTGAGCAAGCACAGTATTGATAGTATGAATACTGAATTTAACTTCATTATTTAGTTATAATAACTTTTTTGCCTTGTATTTTAAAGTGTACATCGCTGGCAAGTTCAAGCGTTGTTAGTATAGTAGAAATCTGTTCGGATCTGGTAAATGAGCCTCCCAAAATTTCTTTGCCTATCTGATTGTTTTGATACTCGATTTCAACATCATACCATCTGGCAACTTTACGCATGATACTTTCCAAAGACTCATTTCGGAATGCGAATTTGCCATCTTTCCAGGCAATAACATCACTGGCATCAACTTGCTTAACCTCTATAGGCTTGTTATGGGTAAACGTGGATTGTTGGCCAGGTTTGAGGATTACGTCATCTCGACGATAGGAGAGATCTCTTGAGGTAGCATGACCAAGAGATCCCTCTCCGCTGCGCTTCCCTCGGGATGACGTAACAATTAAACTTCCTTCTAAAAGGGTAGTCTTTATGCTACCTTCATCAGTATAATTGCTAATGTTGAAATGCGTACCTAACACCTCTACCAGCTGTTCATTTGATACTACGATGAATGGATGGGTTTTATTTTTGGCTACCTCAAAATAAGCCTCACCACTTAATTCAATCTTACGCTGCGCTGTGCCGGCAAAACTTGACGGAAACTTTAAAGTGGAGGCTGCGTTTAGCCAAACCCTGGTGC
>NZ_JBFTIZ010000552.1:0-1103 GCF_056395165.1 Pedobacter sp. 10L46_2 | reverse complement strand
TTCATGAGTAACTTCCTTCATTTAAGAAGATAAATATAGCTTAATTGAACCTTTAAAAAAAAGCTAATTTGTGTACCTTTAGCATATATACTAATTTAACTGGTACACCTTATTACTTAATCTAAATTATACGGCAATGAAAAAAATCCTTGTGTTGTGTTCTCTCTCTATTTTTTTATTGTCATGTTCTAGCGTAAAGCAACAGAAATCAGACGGCTGGATTAGTTTGTTCGATGGCAAAACTTTTAACGGCTGGAAAAAAAATCAAAATCCCGAGACCTTTACAATAGAAAATGGTGCGATAAAGGTGGCCGGGCCTGTTTCTCATTTATTTTATGATGGTTCAGTAAGTAATCATAATTTTAAAAACTTTGAATTTAAAGCACAAGTAATGACTAAGCCTGGTGCAAATTCAGGGATTTATTTCCATACCGCTTTCCAGCAGGAGGGATTCCCGGGTAAAGGTCACGAAGTTCAGGTAAACAACTCTCACAGTGATTGGCGAAGAACAGGAAGCTTATATGCAGTTCAGGATGTGAAAGAAACTTACGTAAAAGACAATGAATGGTATGAAGAATATATCATGGTTAAAGATAAAAACGTTACCATTAAAATAAACGGGAAAACGGTTGTCGAATATACTGAGYCGGATAATGTTGCAAAGGAAAATATTGGAGGCAAAGCTATTTCTGACGGTACCTTTGCTTTACAGGGGCATGATCCGGGTAGTGTAATCTATTATAAAGATATTATGGTTAGGCCGTTGCCCAACTAATTAAATAAAATATGAATAATTTGAAGATTGGCTGGGCTGGGCTTGGCAATATGGGCAGTGCTATGGCTGCAAACTTGCTGAGGGCAGGATACGAAGTACGAGTTTACAACAGGAATAAGGATAAAGAAAAGGAATTGACAAGTGCAGGCGCGCAATCTGCTAAAGATCTGCGTGAATTGGTTGATTCTTGTGATGTTGTTTTTACCATGTTATCTGATGATCATGCTGTAAAGGAAGTTTATAATGAAACCAATGGCCTTTTATCTGGAGAAAACTCAGGTAAATTGTTAATTGATATGAGTACTGTCGCTCCGGAAACATCAAGATA
>NZ_JBFTIZ010000551.1:0-1107 GCF_056395165.1 Pedobacter sp. 10L46_2 | reverse complement strand
TTCTTGCTACCCATGTATATGGGAATCCATGTGATATTGATGCCATACAGGAAATTGCAGACAGGTATTCATTGAAGGTGATTTATGACGCTGCACATTGCTTTGGTACAAAATATAAAAACAAATCGGTATTTGCTTATGGGGATGTGAGTACAACAAGCTTCCATGCAACCAAGGTGTTTCATACCATTGAGGGAGGAGCCGTATTTACTCAATGCCCTGACTTATTGAAAAAGATGGCCTTAATGAGAAACTTTGGGCACGACGGGCCTGATGAATTTTCTGAGTTGGGTATAAATGGAAAAAACTGTGAATTTCATGCTGCTATGGGTTTATGCAACCTGAAAGAGATCGATGAAATTTTAGACAAAAGAAGGTTGCTTTCATTTTATTATTGGAAAGCCTTAGCTAATCTGGAGGCCAGGTATCCAAAGCTGAATGAAAACCTTGATTACAATTATGCGTATTTCCCTGTATTGTTTGACAGTGAAGATTTAATGCTGAGATGCTTAAAGGCGCTGGAGAATGAAAAGGTGTATTGCAGAAGATACTTTTACCCATCTCTTTCTACTTTGCCTTTTGTTACCTCACCTCATATGCCCGTATGCGATTCAGTGTCAAGAAGGATTCTTTGTTTACCACTGTATCATACTTTAACATCCAGTGACCTGGACCTGATTACAAGGATAATTTTAAGKGTACAAAATTATGATCGTCCGGCTGAGATCGAAAGATTGAATCATGTGATTCCTATAAATAACCTGAAGCCTGTATTCGCCGGCTTACAAAATGGAGCTGTCTAATCCTTATAATAAAAAATAATATAGCTATGCCTACACATGAATTAATGGTATCAGTATGTTGCATCACGTATAACCACGAAAAGTATATTGCTCAGGCTTTAGATGGTTTCTTGATGCAGGAAACCAATTTTAAATTTGAAATCCTGGTTGGTGAAGATAAATCTTCAGATAACACAAAAGCAATCATTGAAAGCTATTGTGCAAGGTATCCAGATTTGATCAAACTGATTAGCCATAACCCCAATATAGGAGCGATAAGAAACCAAACTGACGTGGTAAGACGCGCAAAAGGAAAGTACATAGC
>NZ_JBFTIZ010000550.1:0-1111 GCF_056395165.1 Pedobacter sp. 10L46_2 | reverse complement strand
GCCTCAGATATATCAGAAAGTTTTTGATAGTATTTATGAAGAACATCCAGCTCTGATTCCGTTAAATCCTCAATATCAACCATCCTGTTGCTGGCATGTCTGCTTGCAGCTATCAATTCGTTTAACTTAAGCTGAATGGCTTTGGAATCTTTATTTTGAGATTTTTGGATAAGGAAAACCATTAAAAAAGTAATTATTGTGGTCCCTGTATTGATAACAAGTTGCCAGGTATCTGAATAATTAAAAATGGGCCCTGAAAGTATCCATACAATCACAATTAGAAATGCTACACCGAAAGCTACCGGACTCCCTGTCCAGTTTGTAATTTTTGTAGATGCCTTTTCAAAGAAATTTCCTGAAGTGTTTTTCATAATGAGTAATGATTTTTAATAGTTAAAACCTTAATTAAATCTAATCAAATAAAGCCTGTTTACTTAAATATCTTCTGCTGAAAATGAATATTTTTAAATAAATTTGAATCAGAATGTTACATATTGACTTTTAAGACATCTAAAGTCAGTACCTTCATCCTAATGAAGTAAAATATCCGAAATGAAAAAAGTTATCCTAGACGTTTCTGGAAATAAAGCACATTCACTTGAAGTTGATTCGGCAATCTCTTTCAGTCCCTTTATTAAGTACCTGAGAGGAAGAGTAAAAGGCGAGAAAACTGTTAAAGGTGCATTATATAGATCAGCTCTTAAAGAGTTTAAAAAATATAATATTGAAGAAGCGGAAATCCCACTTGAAAGCATACATGATTATGAAAGCTTGCTCGAAAACATGTACGCGTGCCTTACCCCAGCACTTGCAACTGAGGATAAATTGGCCTGGGGACTTTGCTTCCCATTACAGCCTATAACATTTTATGGTACAGACCTTATGTACGAGTTGCTGGAAAATAAGAAAAATGACCAGGATTCGTATGTGGTTTCTAAAACCCCTGCCGACTACCATAAAGAGCGCCTGCAGTTGGTTTATTCGTTTATTTTAAAGGAACTTTACAATTTTCATGTACCTGTAAAAACACATCAGTATCATGCAGGTATCAAAACTGACACAGGGCTTTTAGGTTATTTTCATGTAAATCTTAATACAGATTTTATAGAAG
>NZ_JBFTIZ010000549.1:0-1114 GCF_056395165.1 Pedobacter sp. 10L46_2 | reverse complement strand
GGTATGTATTTTCTGTTAAACTTTTACCRGAAATGAAAAACATGCAGACTAAATTGTTTTACTTAGACAAAAAATGATATTCAAAAAATCTTTAAAACTTTTCTTAATATTTATGACCATAGGACAAAGTAACTTTGCTCAGAAAACATTTGAGATCACTACAAAAAACAATGTACTTGTTTTGGAAACGGATAAGGACAATTCATTGCTTTTGAGTTACATCGGCAAAAAGCTAAAGAACACTGCAGAGTATTCCAGCATTCAATCTCTGGATAAATACAAACCTGGTTCTGACGACCTCTTTAACAAACGCGAAGCATACATTGCCTCGGGTTCTTTGAATTTATTGGAACCTGCCTTAACAGTAACCCATGCTGATGGAAACAAATCTACCGAACTTACATTTTCCAGAGTCGAAGAAAAGCAGATCGATCAAAATAGAAAACTGACCAGTATTGTACTCAAAGATGCAAAATACAATTTTGAGGTTAGCTTACACTATTTATCTTACTTTAATGAAGATGTAATAGAACAATGGGTACAAATTGTACACAAGGAAAAAGGGGATGTTGTTTTAAATAAATATGCCTCAGCAAATCTTACCCTTAGTGGTAAGAAATTCTTTCTAAAAAACCACTATAGCGGTTGGGGCCGTGAAATGCGCTCTGAGGAACAACAGCTTTTGCATGGAATAAAAACAATTGATTCGAAACTTGGAACCAGAAATAACCTGCTAAACTCCTCTTCTTTCATGATTTCTATTGATCAGCCGGCCACAGAAGATTTAGGAGAAGTTGTTGCTGGCTCATTGGAATGGACAGGAAACTTCAGGCTGGATTTTGAGACTTTTGATGAATATTACTTAAGGCTAACTGCTGGAATCAATAACTTTTCTGGGAATTACACGCTAAAACCAGGAGAAGAATTTATAACCCCCCGTTTTGTTTATACCTATTCGGCAAATGGAAAAGGCATTGCGAGCAGAAACCTGCAAAACTGGGCAAGAAATTACCAGTTACTGGAAGGTATGGGCGAGCGATCAACGTTGTTGAATAACTGGGAAACTACATATTTCGATTTTAACGATGAGAAATTGAATCACCTTATTCAAGAT
>NZ_JBFTIZ010000548.1:0-1120 GCF_056395165.1 Pedobacter sp. 10L46_2 | reverse complement strand
TTGCAGCGCTGGTACTAACGTTTGCAAATGTCCCCTTATCTCTCCCTGGTTTGGTAACCAGATTTAATATCTTTCTAGGCTGTCCCACTTTTATTCCGGTAAAATTAGCTTCATCGCCATAGTCATCAATTACCTGAACGTGAGAAAATATGCTCGATGGCAATTTTTTAATGAACTCAGCAACATTACTGGTAAAAAAATCCTTGCCATTTACCCTAAGTCTGGTAAGTTCCTTACCCATCGAGGTAACCTTTCCATCGTCCTTTACCACCATACCAGGGAACTGCTTTAACAGATCCTCTACATAATCGCCTTCTCTTATCACAAACGCTTCTGTATTGTATTCAATGGTATCTTTCATTACCCTTATGGGAGTGATTTTGCCCTTAATCACCACCTCATCAAGCATATTAGACTCTGTTTTGAGTATAATATTGCCAAGGTCAACCTGTTTTTGTTTGTCAAGAAAGGTAACGATTGAAGCATATGGCTTGTAACCAATACTGCGGACCAACAGGTCTGAACTCTGAGTTGAAATATTGGAAATAGAAAAATCCCCCTCCTTATCGGCAATTACAGTCAACGTATCTTTGCCTGTAATTACCCTAATGTAGGATCCGGGTATTCCCTGGTTGGTACTGTCTTTTACACTACCTTTAATTGTACGTTTTATTTGCGCTGTTAATTCTTGGCTGGAGAGCGTACAAATAAATACAAGTAAAAGGATAATTCTCTGAGCGTTCAAATTACTTACTTATTATACGTATTCAGGCTAAATATAGTGCTTTACATCAATTATTAAACTATTGTAATTCTATTTTGATAATTGTAGCATCAGCCCCGTTTAGCTCGTACTTAAGCGTTTTATTAATTGCAAAACCTTTACCAGAGAAAAGTTCTTTTGCCTTGTAAGATGACTTTTTACTACCTAATCTATCCAATGGAACCGTAAAAACCTTCTTTTTACCATCAAAGTTTAAAATTGCCAGATATAAGCTATTGCCTATCTTTCTAACAAACAACTCGTTAGATTGCTCACCCGTATTTCTTAAAATTGCCAGATATAAGCTATTGCCTATCTTTCTAACAAACAACTCGTTAGATTGCTCACCCGTATTTC
>NZ_JBFTIZ010000547.1:788-1911 GCF_056395165.1 Pedobacter sp. 10L46_2 | reverse complement strand
TTATTGTGCGTCGTATATGATTACTTTTTCAAAAAGACTACGGAATTCATCTAAAAAAGCGGTATGTAAGTGGTGTACCTGATAAACATCGTGTCCGGCAAGATCCTCAAAGAAGATGCTAAGTGAAAAGGTATAAGTAGTATCAACAACTGCGCGTTCAATAGGTGCAGGTGTACCGATATGTAATGTTTTTACAGATTCTACACCCTTAAGGGTTTCCAGGCTTTTTCTGAAGGCAACTTTTTGTTCTTCGGTAGTGTCGGCTTTAAGCCAGAATAATACGTGATGAGCTAGCATATGATATATTTTTCGGTAAATATAAAAAAGAATCGGAGATAGGTCCTAAGATCTATCCCCGAAATCTAACTAGCGTGCACAATAGAAACGGGATAAGATACTGAAACGCTACAGTGCCTATGAACTAAAATTAACAACGTTAAATGTGAGTTTTAACATATTTTAACAATAAACAGGTTTTAAGGGCTTGCGAAAGGGTTAAGGTTTGTCTAATTTTCGCAGCGAAAATAAATGGTCTAAATGGAAGAAGTAAATAATACCACTGACAGCTTGGCGTATGGCACTGATATCCGTGCGCTGAACGAAATGATACAAAAGGAAAGCGCATTTATCGATCTGCTTTTTATGGAGATGGATAAAGTGATTGTTGGCCAAAGATATATGGTAGAGCGCTTAATGATCGGTCTGCTTGCAGACGGACATATTTTGTTAGAGGGCGTACCCGGACTTGCAAAAACACTTGCAATCAATACCTTATCTAAAACTATTGATGCAGGCTTCAGCAGAATCCAGTTTACACCAGATCTTTTACCGGCCGATTTGGTAGGTACTATGATCTATAATCAGAAAAAAGAAGAATTTATTGTTAGAAAAGGTCCTTTGTTCTCTAATTTCATCCTTGCAGATGAGATCAACAGGGCACCGGCAAAAGTGCAGAGTGCTTTATTAGAGGCTATGCAAGAGCGCCAGGTGACTATTGGAGACACTACTTTTGAATTACCTAAACCTTTCCTGGTTTTAGCAACCCAGAACCCAATAGAACAAGAAGGAACTTATCCATTGCCAGAGGCACAGGTTGATAGGTTTATGCTTAAAGTAGTGATCG
>NZ_JBFTIZ010000547.1:0-779 GCF_056395165.1 Pedobacter sp. 10L46_2 | reverse complement strand
GAGCAAATATTGCCCCTCAGGGAATGCCAAAACCAAAAGCTATCCTACATCCTGATGATATCATCAGAGCAAGGAAGGTTGTAAGGGAAGTATATATGGATGAAAAAATTGAGCAATATATTATCGATATCGTTTTTGCTACCCGTTACCCGGATCAATATAAACTGGCAGATTATAAAAACCTGATCAGTTTTGGAGCCTCACCACGCGCAAGCATAAATCTTGCCTTGGCTTCAAAAGCCTATGCTTTTATAAAAAGAAGAGGATATGTGATTCCAGAAGATGTAAGAGCTGTTTGCCATGATGTTTTAAGACATAGAATAGGTTTGACCTATGAGGCTGAGGCGGAAGATATTAATACAGAAACCATCATTACAGGAATATTGAATGCAGTAGAAGTACCATAGCTTATGGATACCAAAGATCTCTTAAAAAAAGTAAGAAAGATTGAAATTAAAACCCGTGGGTTAAGTAATCAGATCTTCTCGGGAGAATATCAATCGGCATTTAAAGGCCGGGGTATGGCCTTTAGTGAAGTCAGGGAATACCAGATGGGTGACGAGATTCGTACCATCGACTGGAATGTTACTGCCCGTTTTAATCACCCTTATGTAAAGGTGTTTGACGAAGAAAGGGAGATGACAGTGATGTTACTTGTTGATGTTAGCGGGTCTAAGAATTTCGGAACGCAGACCCAGCAAAATCAAGAACTTGCTACCGAGGTATGTGCCGTGCTGGCATTTTCTGCTATACAGATCAATGATAAGGTAGGTGTATTG
>NZ_JBFTIZ010000546.1:0-1123 GCF_056395165.1 Pedobacter sp. 10L46_2 | reverse complement strand
TTGCAGGGGTGATCTATTACCTATGGCAGAAAAGGAAGAACAAACCGGTTAAGGTGGAGGTTAAGCCATTGGTACCTGCAGATGTAACCGCATTAAATAAGCTAGCCGTTTTAAGAGATAAAAAATTATGGCAGCAGGATGAGGTTAAACAATACCATATTGAACTTACTGATATATTGAGAGAGTATCTTGAAAAACGCTATCATGTTAAGGCACTTGAGCAAACCTCTGAAGAGATTTTTGCAGGTTTAAGACATATGGAAATTACGGATCAAAACAGGAGTAAATTACGTCAGATATTAATGCTGGCCGATCTTGTGAAGTTTGCTAAAGGGATGCCTTTAAACGCAGAAAACGAGCAAAGTATCGAGAATGCAATCAGTTTTGTGACCAACACTAAAGAGATTAATCAATTACCCGATAATAAAGCGCAAAATGAAACTGTTTAGTGGAATCGAATTTGCTAATCCAGGGTTTTTCTGGTTACTACTGCTGGTACCTTTAATGATTGCCTGGTACATCTGGCGCAATAAGAAGCTTCAGGGTACAATGCGCATATCGTCTGTTAAGGCCTTTATGGGTGTAAAGAAAAGCGGCTATGGTGTTTTACGGCATTATAGCATTGCATTGAAATCATTAGCCCTTATTGCAATAATTATTGGCCTGGCCAGACCCCAGAGTGCATTAAGTTGGCAAAATACAACAACAGAAGGAATAGATATTGTTATTGCTACTGATATTTCCGGAAGTATGCTTTCTGAAGATTTAAAGCCAAACAGGCTGGAGGCAGGAAAAAATATTGCTATAGACTTTATAAAAGACAGGCCCGATGACCGGATAGGTCTTGTGGTATTTAGCGGCGAAAGTTTTACGCAGTGCCCGCTTACCATTGATCATGATGTATTAATTAACTTATTTAAAGGAATTAATAATGGAATGATTGAAGATGGTACGGCGATAGGAATGGGCCTTGCAACAGCTGTTAATCGCTTAAAAGATAGCGAGGCAAAAAGTAAGGTGGTTATTTTGCTTACGGATGGCTCTAATACGGGTGGTTCAATACCTCCGGTAACTGCTGCCGAAATTGCCAAGCAAATGAACGTGCGTGTTTATACAGTTGGGG
>NZ_JBFTIZ010000545.1:0-1134 GCF_056395165.1 Pedobacter sp. 10L46_2 | reverse complement strand
GCCTAATTGCTATCATGGTTTTGCACCAGACATGAATTTGCAGGAGGTTTATGCAGATTTTTATGGAAAATGGTTGGTTGATGGTGGTATGGATTATATTGATTTTGACGGGCTTGAAAGCTGTATTTATCAAGGGCATGGGCAGTATTCGTTTAAGCGTTTCTTTGGTAAGCTTTTCGAAAGTTACAAGAGGAACGGAGGTAAATATTTGCGTGTAATGGGTAGTGCTGTTGGCGAAGGGAGCTGGCATTATATGAGTGTATGCAACGTAGGGGGTGGCGATCATATGTTTAGTCCGGTAAACAATAAGTGGGGTATAGAAGGTAAAGACATGCGTTACGTTTTTGAGAGCAGTTACCTGCCGGCAACATTTGGTATTATTAACCTGGACAGTGAATGGACCATGTACGATGCTGAAAACCTACAGGCGAAATCAATTGGATGGGATGCTACCTATATGCTAGGTTTAAGTGAAAGGGCTGTAGAGAATTGTAGTGAAAAGAATGCGATTTTTAAAGCTTACCGCACCTGGGAAAATCTGAGAAGCGAAATAGATTTTTCAAAGACATTAAAGGAGAAATTGAAAGATCTTAATTACAAGTTTCATCTGGAACAGACCGGAAAAAAAGCATTTATCTTATACCCCGTACGTGAAAACCGTTTCAGAAATGAACCTTATACCTCAGAAGGAAAGTTGTACCAGTTAAAAAATGAATTTGAGAGCCAGCCACTTGAATTTGCAATTCGCATACATACACCAAAAGGCGAACAAGCAAATGGAGTCAAAATTACCTTGCAAAATGGAAAGCAATTTTTAATTGACAGGAAGTTCTCTGATGGGGAGTTCATCATATTTAAAGGAAATTCGTTATACGTTGCTGACCGGTTTAGAAAGAAACGTGAAGAAATATTGAATGAACGAAACCTGATGCTGCCAAATGGCCAATCCGATATTGCTGTTGCAGCATTGCATGAAGGAAGCGAGAAGATTAAGATTGATTTAGTAGTGAATAGTATTGGTAAAGGTGAAAAAATCTAATGTTGTAAAAATTTAGTAAGCATCATAACTAGATATGGAAAATGATATCCCAGTAAATTATTGGAAGGGTAAGGGAAGGAAGATCATTGCAATTC
>NZ_JBFTIZ010000544.1:0-1136 GCF_056395165.1 Pedobacter sp. 10L46_2 | reverse complement strand
TTTTAATGCTATCGCCGAGAAAACTTTTAATCCTGAGTCATCTATTAATTGCTTAGCTTCAACAGCATTTGTTCCTTGTAAACGGCAAATAATAGGAACCGGAACATCTCCAATTTCTTTATATGCATCAATAACACCTTGGGCAACACGATCACAACGAACAATACCACCAAATATGTTAATTAAAATTGCTTTTACATTCGGATCTTTAAGGATGATGTTAAAACCAGCTTTAACCGTTTGTGCATTTGCAGTACCACCAACATCTAAAAAGTTAGCCGGTTCTCCACCTGCAATTTTGATGATATCCATAGTAGCCATTGCTAAGCCTGCTCCATTAACCATACAGCCAACGTTCCCGTCAAGTTTAACATAGTTAAGGTTTGATTCGCTTGCTTCAACATCAGTAGGATCTTCTTCCAGTTTATCACGCATTGCCGCGTAATCCGGATGACGGAATAAGGCATTCTCGTCTAAATCTACTTTCGCGTCAACTGCGATAATTTTATCATCAGATGTTTTTAGAACAGGGTTGATTTCAAACATTGAAGAATCAGTGCTATCGTAAGCTTTGTAAAGTGCGGTAACAAATTTTACCATTTCTTTAAAAGCCTGACCGCTTAGACCAAGGTTAAAAGCTATTTTGCGAGCTTGAAATCCTTGAAGACCAACTTTAGGGTCAATTTCTTCTTTGAAGATCAAATGAGGAGTATGCTCAGCAACTTCCTCGATATCCATTCCACCTTCAGTAGAATACATAATTATGTTTCTTCCGTTAGCGCGGTTTAACAATACGCTGATATAGAATTCTTTGGTTTCAGATGCACCTGGGTAGTAAACATCCTGAGCAACTAAAATTTTGTTAACTTTCTTTCCTTCCGGACCAGTTTGTGGAGTTACTAACTGCATACCTAAGATAGCAGAAGCTCTTTCCTTAACCTCATCAAGGTTTTTGGCAAGCTTTACACCACCGCCTTTACCTCTACCACCAGCGTGGATCTGAGCTTTAATTACAACCCAGTCAGAATTGTAGTCAGTTTTCATTTTTTTAGCAGCTTCTACAGCCTGCTCTACCGTGTCGGCTACTACACCTTCTTGTACTGCTCTACCGTGTCGGCTACTACACCTTCTTGTAC
>NZ_JBFTIZ010000543.1:0-1141 GCF_056395165.1 Pedobacter sp. 10L46_2 | reverse complement strand
CTCCAGAACCCACCTTTGAAAAAGACATTTGGTTTGACTTGAAAAATGATGCTGTTCAGCAAATTAGTTATGATGGTATTATGAAATGTTTTGATCAGGGAAATAGTTTGCTAGGTATTTATTCGGCAAAAATGGTTTCTGTTCATGATCCTGATGAGTATTTAGCTGCGGCAAAAGATGAGATAGAGGAGGAACAAAAGTATCAGGATATTCTTGAAGCATATAGGGCACTTGCCGAATTAAAAAGGCAGAAATTAGTAACTTCAATCGGTATTGGAGCTAAGAACTGGAAGGTAATTGAGCGTGTTGTTGCTGATGTAGAGTTGGATTGGGTAATGATTGCCAATAGCTTAACAGTAAAGTCACATCCAGAAGATTTAGTCAGATTTATTGCTAATTTAAAGGAGAAGAATATTGTAGTTATTAATTCGGCCGTATTTAATGGGGGATTCTTAATAGGGAGTGATTTTTACAATTATCAAAAAGTAAACAAACACACTGTAGAAGGTGAAGCACTTTACCAATGGAGAAGCAATTTTTTTGCCTTATGTAGTAAATTTAATGTTAAACCTGCCGAGGTGTGTTTTGATTTTGGATTTAACATACCGGGGGTAAGCAGCATCGCCTTAAATACAACCCGTCCAGAGAAAATAAAAGAAAATATAATGATGGTAAATAAGAAAATTCCGCAAGCTTTTTGGAAAGCTATGCAAGAGGAACAGTTGATATCGATACCTTTAAATAAATGAAAGCATTAGTTTGTAATACACCAGGAGAGTTTGAATATATAGATAAAGTATCACCAGAGTTAATAGAAGGCTATACTAAGTTGAGGATTAAAGCAATAGGTATTTGTGGTACAGATTATCATGCTTATCAAGGTGTCCAGCCTTTTTTTAATTATCCTAGAATACTGGGGCACGAAATTGCAGCCGAAATTGCTGAAACTTCAGGGAAAAGTTTATTTAACAAAGGAGATAAGGTTACAATAAGCCCATATTTTTATTGTGGTGAATGTATTGCCTGTCGCAACGGAAAGACCAATTGCTGTGAAACAATGAAGGTCTGCGGTGTRCATATAGATGGCGCAATGAGTGAATACATTCTTGTTCCTGATTATGCCTTGGTAGCAGGTGAAGGT
>NZ_JBFTIZ010000542.1:0-1176 GCF_056395165.1 Pedobacter sp. 10L46_2 | reverse complement strand
CGCCCACCGCGTTGGCCGACCCGGCCGTGCCGCCGCCGCCTCCGATGCTTTGCAAGACGACGCCGGGCGCATTGCCCGCCCGCGTCAAGATCTTGCCCTGCGATGAAAACTGCACCAGCCCGCCGTTACCCGCCGCGCCGCCCGTGCCGCCGATGGCGACGGTGGCGATGACGCCGGTGGCATTGGCGTCACCGCCCGCGCCACCGCCGCCGCCTATGCTTTGCAGCGTTACGGCGGCGCTGTTGTCGCCCGAGGTATCGATGCTGCCGGTGTGTGTCATGGCGACGCCTCCACCCGCACCGCCCATGCCGCCATGTCCGCCGCCGACCGCGATGAAGCCGTTGCTGGCCTGCGCCAGTCCGCCGCCGCCGCCCGCGCTGTTCACCAGCACGCCCGCGGCATCGTTGCCCAAGGTGCTGATGACGCCCGCGTTGGTCAGCGTGATGGCCTGGCCGGCCATCGCACCCGCGCCGCCATTGCCGCCTGAGCCGAAGGCGCCGCTGGACCCGCCCGGCCCGCCTTCACCGCCCAGAACGCTGGCGACAATGCCCTTTGCGCCGACGGTGTTGGCGGCGCCTGTGGTGATGGCGCCGGTGTTGGTGATTGTGATGGCGCCGGGGTTGCCGCCCGCAGCGCCGTTGTGTCCGTCGGCCCAGGAACCATCGCCGCCGTTGCCGCCATTGCCGCCTTGGCTCAGCGCATAGATACCGATTGCGCGGTTGCCGGTGGTGGTGATCTTGCCGCCGTTGCTGAGGGTGACCAGGCCCGCGTTGCCGCCTGCCGCAGCCTTGGTATCGGTGTCGTTGCGCTGCGACGCATTGCCGCCGAGGGATCGCGCAATCACGCCATACATGCCGTCGCCCAGCGCCGTCACCGCACTGTTTGCCGATGACGTGAACGTCACGGCCCCTGCATCGCCGCCGCGCCCGGCATTGCTGTGGCCGCCGAAGTCGCCGGAGTGTTCCGCCGCACCCCCATTGCCGCCAAGCGAGATCAGCCCCACGCCTGCGCTGACGTCGTCCGGGCCGGGTCCGCGCGCCATGATCGATGTCGTGCCTTGCAAGATTGCGGTGGCGTCRCCGGCGTTGCCGCCTCGGCCCGAATCATTCGCGCCGCCAAACCCGCCAACGATGGCGCTGTCGGTGCCAGACCCGCCCCAGGATTGCACCGCTACGC
>NZ_JBFTIZ010000541.1:0-2143 GCF_056395165.1 Pedobacter sp. 10L46_2 | reverse complement strand
AGCTTATGTATCGCCATTAGTTGTTTTTGTGCTCTGATGAGCAGCGTTGAGTTTGCGTCATCTGGCCGGACTGACCGCAAGATCAATTCCAGATATTGGGAAACACTTGCCAACGTAGTTTTAAACTCCTGGCTGGCCAGGTCGGTGAATTCTTGCTCATTTATACTAAGTTCTTTTACTTGCTCAAGTAGCTTCAGCAATTGAAGCTCCGCGTCTTTTTGTTCAGCTATGCCTATAAGCGTGTTAACGGCTCCGCACAGCTGGCCCTGATCGTTAAATAAAAGAACCGGATGCTCAAATACACTTTTTCTGGAACCATCAGGACGTTCAAGGGTGGTTTCGGTCCCGTTAGCCTGTGAACCTTCGCTCAATGCTACTGCCATTGGGCAGCTGTCAAGTGCCATGGGTTCGCCATTAGTATAAAAAACCTTCCGCGATCCACACCAAAGATCCTTGTTTAGCTCAGGTTCCCTTCCCCAAAGCATCGCTGCAGCCTGATTGTAGGAGGTAATGTATCCTGAAGAGTCGCAGGTATATACTGCAACAGGCAGCCGCTCAAAAAGTTCAACTGCAAGCGGGCCTGGCCCGAATATGGTCTTGGATTGTGTGCTCGAAAGCTCCGAGTGCATGGCATTTGTTCTCATAATTAAATTTAACTTTTACAAAACTAATTACCAACTATTCCGGCAATTCGTCACTCGATAATTACAAAAATTACAAAGCGACTCACAG
Source organism: Pedobacter sp. 10L46_2 (assembly GCF_056395165.1). Classification (NCBI taxonomy): domain Bacteria; kingdom Pseudomonadati; phylum Bacteroidota; class Sphingobacteriia; order Sphingobacteriales; family Sphingobacteriaceae; genus Pedobacter; species Pedobacter sp. 10L46_2. The sequence goes on along the minus strand of NZ_JBFTIZ010000541.1, from coordinate 1,411 downwards.
AATTTCTCACAAATATTAAACAATTGCCAGGGTCCCTTTCGGAATTAAGGGGCAACTGTTTCTATTGGCGGAACATCCCCTTCATTTTTATCCTGACCGGGTTCAGTATTTTCGGAATCAGCATCTTCAGTGCCGCTGGCATCAGATTTATCTTTCTCCTGAATATCTTCCGGACTGTCTTTTTGATCAGCTTGAGAGGCGTCCTCAGTACTCGGAGGAATGACTTTTCGGGGATGTATATTATCATGATCTTTGTCTGTACTGCTGCTAAAATTTTCCATTTTTCTTTTTTTTAGTATAAGATTAACAATTGCAGCACTCACATGTTTGGCTTCTTTCAATAAAAGCTTTTGATCAGATGATTAAATGTTTACTATAGGCCTAGGTATTTCGCAGGTGATCCCTGCTTAGTTTAAATTCGTAAATTGCAAGCAGTATGCAAGAGCACACCAAAGAACATTACAATAGACTTGTGCGGCACATCGAACGCCGGATCGGTCTCGACAGCCAGGAGAAGGATTATATTTGCTCGTTCTTTAAGATACGTAAGTTACTTCCCAAACAATACTTGCTTGCACAAGGAGAGCTATGCCGTTATGAGAGCTATGTATCTGAAGGCTTTCTCCGGTCCTTTTATGTAGATAGCAGGGGTGATGAGCACACCTTGCATTTCGCTCTGGAAGACTGGTGGATATCGGATTTGACCAGCTTTTTAAAGCAACAGCCAGCAAGCCGGAATATCATTAGCCTTGAGGGGTCTGTGCTGCTGCAGATAGACCTGGAGGGCCGGGAGAGATTGATGGAGAACGTACCGAAAACGGAACGTTTCTGGCGGATATTAAATGAAAGTTCCAGTATGGCCCAAGATCAGCGTTTGCTGAATTCCATCAGCATGTCGGGCAAAGAAAGGTATCTTGCGTTGTTGGATCTTTATCCACATATCGAACAAAGGCTACCTCAAAAGCATATTGCTTCATTTCTGGGCATCACACCTGTATTTTTGAGCCAGATACGGAAAGAGATTGCTAAAAAATAAAAGAAACGGAGACAACGTCTCCGTTGACTTACATGCTTACTTCCAGGTCGCAGCATTATCGGCAACTGCAATTGCTTCTATTTCAATAAGGGCATCTTTGGAAAATAGAGAAGAGACTTCCATAATTGTATCAGCAGGGTATGGCTCGCAGAAGTATCTGCCGCGGAGCTCTACTATCTTTTCAAAATTGGCCATATCACGCAGCAATATGGTTACCTTGACAAGGTTCTTAAAACTTGAGCCACCTGCTGTGAGTACCTTTTCAAGGTTCTCAAAGGTTTTTTTTGCCTGCGCATCAAAGTCGCCCAGACCGATCAGCTTGCCGTCATCATCAATAGCGGTCTGGCCCGAAATAAATAGCAAATCTCCCACAAG
>NZ_JBFTIZ010000540.1:0-1183 GCF_056395165.1 Pedobacter sp. 10L46_2 | reverse complement strand
GGGTAAAGCGTAAACGATATAGTACCTCCATCGGTAGTCGAAAAAATCAATGCACTACCCTTACCAAAAACGGGGCTAAGAAGCTCCTTCTTTTTAATGATACCATTGGCATTCTTTGGAATAATATTTTTCAAAAAAGTTTTATTACCTGCCTTAAATACAACCGCCAGATTCTTTTCAACAGCATTATAATTTACTGTTAGAAACTGGTTAGTGATTACCGGGCTTTCTTTAAACCTTTGAACAGCAATACTATTTATTCTTTCCTCCGCGGCAAACACCCGTGTTGAGCATATTAGTGCAATAAAAAACAAGAGTTGAATTTTTCTTATCATAAAAACGATTAAAACAATCAACTAAACTATTAATTAATAGCACGAAACACAATAGAGTATTTTGCAAATACGATGGACTATTTTAGACAGCCAAAAGCGATCTTACTTACTTTCCAGACTCCCCATAAAGGCAATGATATCCTCTTTTTCTTTTTCAGTGAGATGAAGATTTTCTTCGGAAAGCGTTTGATTAGAAAGATTTATTCCTAAGCCTGCGCCTCCCCCATTATTATAAAATTCCATTACCTGATCTAAAGTCTTATATACTCCATTATGCATATAAGGCGCAGTTTTATTGATATTCCGAATAGTAGGAACCTTAAAAGCATTCTTATAGGAATCAACACCGATCACGTTATAATAACCCAAATCCGAGTCGAGCGTAGAATCCGCAAGGGATACGGGAACGCCCAGCACTTCCGTTTCGCTTTCTACATACTTTGGAGGAGTAACTCCATTAAATAAAGGAACGAAATGACAGGTGGCACATTTCGCTTTTCCCATAAATAAATTAAAACCTTTCAATTCCTGCTTTGACAGAGCATCTCTATTACCAAGCATATATTTATCAAACCGGCTATTTAGTTTTGTTAAGCTGCGAATATAGCAGGCAAGGGCATTTGTCACTTGGTCTGAACTGATTCCTTTTCCGGTCTTTTCAGAAAAAGCCGTTACGAATAACGAATGATATGATTTATCTGCAGAAACATATTTTAAGATCGCATCCATTGAGCCATCCATCTCCTGTTTACTACTAATTACATCATGCACCTGATCCTCCAACGTTAGCGCCCTCATATCATAGAAATAATTTGATTGTAAAGCCGCGTTGAATAACGTGGGTACAT
>NZ_JBFTIZ010000539.1:0-1187 GCF_056395165.1 Pedobacter sp. 10L46_2 | reverse complement strand
GAATATGATAAAGCAAAATTCTATTTCGACAAGAATTTACAGCAAGCTGTTAAAGAAATGGATGCCGAAGACGTAAGGGAGTTTTATTTATTGGGTTCAGAAATATATGAGCACAAGGGAGAATACAGAAAATCACTATCTCTGCTAAAGCAGCATAAGCTGATGACTGATTCGGTAAATAATTTGGTAATGAAAAAAGCTATTCATGAGACAGAAATCAAATACCAAACGACGATTAAGGAGAAAGCATTATCGGACCAGAAGCTACAGTTAATTCACAAGGATTTTGAACTGCAAAAGAAGAATAAATACATTTTATACGGCATTGCTGCTATAGTTTTACTCTTGCTTGGCTCGGTAATCATCTATTTAATATACCGCAATAAAAATCAAGCTATTGAACTGAGCTTGTTGAAAGCTCAGATACATCCCCATTTTTTATTCAATACCTTAAATAATCTTTATGCACTTACCATAACCAAGGCCGATGAAGCACCGGACGTGGTGCTGGGATTATCGAGTATTTTACGGTATATACTATATGAGTGCAACACACTAAATGTAGATTTAAAGAAAGAAATGCATATCATCTCGGCTTATATTTCGCTTGAAAAAATAAGATATACTCAAAACTTGGAGGTGAATATGGATGTGAAACAGGATTTTGGGGATATACAAATTGCTCCATTGCTTATCTTGCCTTTGGTTGAAAATGCATTTAAGCATGGCGTGGAAAAGCTTATTAATGAAGCCTGGATTAATATGGAGGCTTATATAAAGGGAAACACATTTGTATTTAAAATTTCGAATAACAAACCATTAGAAATGGAAAATGAGAAGAGCACCGCAAAATATGGCAATATCGGTTTACCAAATATCAAAAAAAGACTCAACATACTATATCCTAAACGTCATAAATTTAAGATCACCAATATCGAGGACGTATTTATTGTTACCATGGAATTGACAATTTCTAATTGAGCTTGCAGATCAATCTGTCCCCCCCCCTTCAGGTCAGCATAAATAGACTTTTTTCAGCTAAGTCGTAAAACAAAATTAAATAGTGTTTTTGAAATATTTTTGGCTATCCACTAATGGTAGCTTTGGCAGTGGTAGCTGGTAATTTTTAGGGATCCGCTGTTCGTCTAAGGTCAAAATCATCGGATATGCCCAGCAAACTATTTGGG
>NZ_JBFTIZ010000538.1:0-1192 GCF_056395165.1 Pedobacter sp. 10L46_2 | reverse complement strand
CGTCCTTTAGATTTGTTTTGATTATTTTTAGAATGAGAAGGAAGCAGAAGTAAACTATCCTTTCGTCAGAGTTTGGACTCATGTCTCGATTTAGACTTCTGCCTCCCTTTCATCAGGAACTCAAATAGAAATTAGGGCTAATGACCCATTATTAAGGACTTGAGCCGAACTGATGAATTCTCATTTCAATTCTTAAAACAAATTTATGAAAAAGATTTTTATTGGAATCGACATCAGCAGCAAAACATTAGATATCTGTTTAAAGACTGATGGAAAGGTTGAGTATTTCAACATTCAGAACCAGCTAAAACCCATTAGATTGTTCTTTAAAAAGCACACAACAGTAGGAACCGTAGTTGCTATGGAGAATACCGGGCGCTACAACTGGAACCTGTTTGAGGTTCTAGCCGAGCTAGAACTATTCGTTTATGTGCTCTCACCATTGCACTTGAAGAAGAGCCTTGGTCTCTCACGAGGAAAGAACGATAAGATTGATTCGCTTCGGATCTGTAGCTACATCGAAAAGAACCAGCAAGGAACTAAACAATGGAGCCAGTTATCGTTATCGATAAGAAGGCTTAAAGTTCTGCTAACCGAGCGGGCAACTAGGGTAGCAATGAAAAGCAGTTTTGTCAGACAGCAACATGATTATAAGATGATGAAGTCAATCGCGTTGGACAAAGAACTGCTAAAACTGAATAAAAAGCTCATTGAATCGATCGATGTGCAGATAAAGAAGATTGAATCCGATATTGAAATGAACATTATGCTGGATAGCGAACTCAAGTGCAAAGCGGAACTTATACGGTCTGTTCCAGGAGTTGGAAAGGTGGTCTCATGGATGATGATTGCAAAGACCGAGGGCTTTACATCGATCAGCGACCCACGCAAAATGGCATGTTACTGTGGAGTGGTGCCATTTGACCATCAATCGGGAACCTCAATAAGATATAGGCCCAGGGTGTCGGTATTTGCAGATAAAGGGATGAAAAGCCTGCTCCACCTTGCGGCAATGAGTTCGATAAGGCTAAATAATGATCTGGGGACATATTATAAACGAAAAGTTCAGGAGGGAAAGAACAAGATGAGCGTTTTAAATGCGGTAAGAAACAAAATCATCCATAGGATATTCGCTGTAATAAAAAACCAAACCATCTATAAAAATGATTTGGTTTTGTCATAGAAATCGAGA
>NZ_JBFTIZ010000537.1:0-1199 GCF_056395165.1 Pedobacter sp. 10L46_2 | reverse complement strand
GACCTGCACACTGCCAGAAACGACTGGGGAGGGACTGTTTATCCGGCAGTTCCCGGTCATGAAATAGTAGGCAGGGTAACCAAGGTGGGATCTGAAGTAAGCAAATTTAAAGTAGGAGATTTGGCTGCGGTAGGGTGTTTAGTAGACTCGTGCAGAGAATGTGCCAGCTGTAAACAAGACCTGGAGCAATATTGTATTCCTGGCTTTACGGGAACTTATAACGGAAAGGACAAACATTTAGGCGGGCGCACTTTTGGCGGTTACTCTGAAAAAGTTGTGGTTGATGAGCATTTTGTTTTAAAGTTGCCCGAAAACCTTGATCTGGCTGCTGTAGCGCCATTACTATGTGCTGGTATTACGACCTGGTCTCCATTAAGACACTGGAATGTTGGGAAAGACAGCACCGTTGCCGTTGTGGGTTTGGGCGGATTAGGCCATATGGCGATAAAATTGGCTAAAGCACTTGGTGCGCATGTAACATTATTTTCAAGATCGCCCGGAAAAGAAAAAGATGCGCTTGAATTGGGCGCCGATCAGGTTATTATTTCTACAGACCCGGCGCAGATACAGGGTGTAGCAGGAAAATTTGATTTGATTGTTGATACTGTTCCTTATGTGCATAACTTAAATGAGTATGTACCTACACTGAATATAAATGGTACGTTGGTATTGGTAGGGTATCTTGGTGGGCTTGATCCGTTGTTGAACTCTGTACCTATGATTATGGGGAGGAAATCTGTTGCAGGATCGTTAATTGGTGGAATTGCCGAAACACAGGAGATGCTTGATTTCTGTGGGGAACACAATATTGTTTCGGAGATAGAGGTAATTAAGATGCAGGAGATTAATGAAGCGTATGAGCGTATGCTGAAAAGCGATGTGCGGTATCGCTTTGTAATTGATATGGCGTCGTTAAAGAATAATTAGGATTACAAATAAACAGGGCAGTATGCCCTGTTTATTTTAACAGTTAAATACATTCCATTTATGCCCATCAGGGTCTGAAAATCCAAAGCCATAATAACCCGGGCCAAATTCAGCAGGTTCATCAAAGATCTTGCCGCCGCCATTCCTGACTTCAACAGCCCATTTATCGGCTTCTTCTTTATTATCTGCCCAAAGTGTGAAAATCACTTCATTTCCTTTAGACAAATCTGCTACTTCTCCTCTCAACGCATTTTTTAGAGAATCTTGTACAA
>NZ_JBFTIZ010000536.1:0-1199 GCF_056395165.1 Pedobacter sp. 10L46_2 | reverse complement strand
GAACCGTGCTGAAAAAACCGTGTGGATTATTATAATTGTTTTCTTACCTGTTTTAGGTGCGTCAATGTATTTAAGGGGTACTTTTGTGGCACGACATTGAGCCAAACACAAAATTCTTTCATTGAAAAAACTATATAAGATTCAGGGACAACTATCGAAACACGACAATAAATTAAGGTGCATTTATCACAATACCCCTAGAGAGGTATTGTTACAGTGGATAGGGAATATCAAATTTGACTATAACAATTAACAACCATATCTAATTATTAACATGGAAACTCAAACCAACTCACCACAAGTAGCTGCAAATTTAGATGTTTGCGAAACCTATCCACAGGATTTGATCAACGCAGGGAACCCCATTTCCGAAGCAAGGGCAAGAGAAAGCATCGGCTATTATCTTGCTGCCACAACCGGACCGAATGATCCTGAACATATTTTTGGTTTTGAATATGGACTGAACACACTCCGTACCTTTATGGAACAAATTGATGACTATAATAAAAACGCAGGAGAGAAAATCGTTGCTGTGCGAATTTATCATGCCGTATCGATTCGTCCTAATGATGCTTCCAAAACCCCTAGAAGAGATGAAATTTTAATACCGGTTCTTGAAAGTGGTAATGATTTGTATAAAGTGGCACCAATAGTTGGCCCCCCAATTATCGTTGGCGACACAAGACCATGCCCAAATCAATGTAAATTAACGCTCTTAACAGAATAAATCACTAATGCCGGATCTTAGAGACACTATTTTTTTTATCTCATCGATATCAGATGTCTCTGAGATCCTGCCTTTAACCGCATGGTTGTTTGTTGCTCAAAAAAAAATGCCTTACACGTTGCTGGGTATATTATTTCTTATCTCCTCGATATTAAAAATATACTCATTGATCACTGCAGAACTGCATATTAATAATATGCCGGTATTTCACCTGCTAGCTTTAGTAGAAATTGCGCTTGTTTATTGCTTTTACAACCAATTGATTTTTAGAAGAATTCATTGGCTGGGGTTAATCGCAATAACACTAGTAAACGTCTTAAATACACTTTTTTTACAGGATATCCATAGCTTCAATTCGCTTGCCTGGGCATTTAACATGATCTTGCTTATTGTGCTGGGACTAATGTACTTTTATAAGATCTATAATGACGACGATGACTATACACCCTTAAACGAAAGGCCAGCCTTTATC
>NZ_JBFTIZ010000535.1:0-1218 GCF_056395165.1 Pedobacter sp. 10L46_2 | reverse complement strand
ATCATGCACATAACAAGACATTCGTTTAATAAGGAAATTGTAGAAAACAATGTAATACTCAACGACAAGAACATCAATTTATACCTTAAGGAACTAAGTAATAACCACTTGGTTATAAGGGGACTTGAAAGGTTATCTCTCGAAAACCTTTGCTATTCTGCTTCCTTACAATACCCAGTTGATAAGCAGCTATTTTACTTGGATCTATTTATAGATGCATCATTAGCGAAATATCAAATCGCCACAAACATAGGTAACTCAATTGAAATTAATTTAACAGGGACTAAGCACCAGATTTTACCTGAGGATGTAGATTATTCCGTTTCTGAGCAAAACTGGATAACAGGCTATATGGCCGCCCTGGCCCGACGAAAAATGCAAATTGTACATGCATTTTGTGCTATTGATTTAGATTTTGTTAATCAAAAGAAAAGAACCAAAGGAGGGGCCTATAGTCTATTATTTGCCAAATTTCTACAACGCTTATTCGTTAAAGGAGAACCTCACGGACAAAATCTTTTGGCCGCAGCAAATGAAATAAAAAAAGATAAAATGCCAGAGCCAACATATGAATACGCTTTGTTTATTGATGGCCCTGTGATAGATATGTTTACTCCAATTTTCATGAACGATGAGAAAGATTTCAATGAGACACTATTAAGCGCATTGGAATTGTACAAAAAATATTGGAGCAAGGAACAGATGAATATCCCCAATGGATTAATTTCCTTACCCATTACGGCCTTAACAGTTATGGCAAAGGATTATGATCTAAATATAAAACACACATCAGATTACTTGCTGCAATATTTAATAGATAACTAGAGCTTATTTTAACTTAAAGCACGCCGTTTTTAACCGCGATATCTACAAGCTGCAGGAAGTTTTTACATTTTGACCTCATGAGCATATTTCTCCTGTGATTATTAATGGTATTGATACTGATATGAAGCTGGTCTGCAATCTCTTTACTTCCCATTCCCTGACTTGCTAATTACAAAACATCAATTTCCCGTTTACTGAGTATATCTTCTGTTTTCTGCAGGAAATAAGACTTGTTCTCAATCACTGATTTCTCACCACCAGCCTCGTGCCTTTCTATTAAATGATTAATTTTCGAATCATTTTTAAAATAGGTTAGGTCAGTAAGTGAATTAACAGAAGCTATCGGCATTCTATAATACTCATTAAAAAGATAGTGCGTACACTGTACTACTG
>NZ_JBFTIZ010000534.1:0-1221 GCF_056395165.1 Pedobacter sp. 10L46_2 | reverse complement strand
ATATATAACTTGCTGGTAGCAGCATCGGCATACAAGCTTTCGTATTCAGCTTTTGGCACCAGGTGCTTAGATTCCTTTACAAGGTCAGATTTTTCTTTGATTGCCTCAGAAAAAGGAAAAGAATAAAGGGCTCCACTACTTTTGAGTACAAAAACCCTATCATGAAATATACTGACATCTTCATAATCTCCTCTGGAGCCAAATTTCATATTCTTTTGTTCTTTCACATCCCATTTTTGCCTGAACAATTTACCTTCTTCATCCTGAATGCTATAGATCGTATCGCTATTACTGTCGTGAAAGGCAATACCTGATATTTCAAGCAAACTCGATGGCATATTGAACTTATCAGGTTTAGTTAAGTCATAACCCTTTGGGCTTGTATATTTCCCTAGTGGGCTTTTACATGCGTAGGTTCCAAAAAGAGCTAACAAAATAACAATACATAAACACTTAGAGTAGATTCGTTTCATAAATAATCGGGATTTATATTGTATCAGTATCTTTTAGAAATTTATAAATAGATTCCTGAGCGTTATCATGTAACTGTAAGTTAACTATTTTCATTATAATTTCCTTCAACTTAGCATCATATAATGGGAAACATACTTCAATTCGGCTATAAATATTACGGTTCATCCAATCTGCAGATCCCATAAATATTTCTTTATTACCATTATTTTCAAAAATAAAAATACGTCCGTGTTCAAGGTAGCGGTCTACAATCCGGGTTACGGTAATATTTTCACTTAATCCGGCTTGTCCTGGTATTAAACAACAGATTCCTCTTACAATAAGTTGTACTTTCACTCCTGCTTGCGATGCTTCATAAAGTTTAGAGATCAGGATCTTCTCTTCCAGATTATTTAATTTTATAGTAATACCATTGATTAATCCCGCTTTTGCATTTTCTATTTCTCTTTGTATAAGATCAAGGAATTTTTGCTGTAAATTAAATTGGGCTACCAGCAAATGCTTAAAATCTATCAGATCTTCTGGTCCTGGCGCCTTTTTATTCTTACGCAAAAAACCGAATAGGGATTCGAGCTCTTTAAGCATCGGCTGATGGGAAGTAAGCAGAATTTGATCTGTATAAAACCTTGCGGTTGATTCATTTAAATTTCCGGTAGCCAGCAAACCTACAAACTCTTCTTTTCCACTTATAACCCGCTTTACAAGAGCAACTTTGGCATGTACTTTTAAATCAATACTACTATAAAC
>NZ_JBFTIZ010000533.1:0-1223 GCF_056395165.1 Pedobacter sp. 10L46_2 | reverse complement strand
CATCAAGCTGTTCCACATTTAAAGCGTTAGTTACCAAACCTCTTGCCAGCGGGGAATAAGGGATAAGTGTAATCCCAAGTTCACGCACGGTACTCAATATCTCACCTTCCACATCTCTGGTAAGCAACGAATATTCACTTTGCAACGCCGTAATTGGATGCACTGCATGAGCTCTACGGATAGAAGCAGGCGATGCCTCGCTCAATCCAAGATACCGTACTTTACCTTCTTTTACCAGCTCTGCCATAGCTCCGACTGTATCTTCAACCGGAACGTCTGGATCTATCCTGTGAGCATAATACAAATCAATTGTATCTATTTTTAAACGTTTTAAGCTATTTTCTACAGCAACCTTAATCCATTTTGGTGAACCATCAAAGTAAGTTCCAGAAGCATTACTTGATCCTGCAATGTTATCTTTAAATCTGAATCCAAATTTAGTAGCAATAAAGACCTTATCTCTATTGGGAACTAAAACTTTAGAAATTAGTTCTTCATTATTTCCATTTCCATACATATCAGCAGTATCCCAGAAATTAATTCCAAGATCAAGCGCTTTATGAAGTGTTGCAATACTTTCTGTATCGTCAACAGGGCCATAAGCAAAGCTCATTCCCATACAGCCCAAACCTATCGCCGATAGCTGTTCTTTTGTTTTACCCAAATTCCTGTATTTCATAACTTTTAGATTTTATGATCCAAAATTACCTAATTACYAAGATCGGTAGTTTAAAGGATTCAAACAGATCATTATAAAATTCAAACAGCAATATTTCTAATCTCTTTTGGTGTACGCTGGGTTTGTTTTTTAAAGAAGTTATTAAAATAAGCAGGATATTCGAAGCCAAGCCCATAAGCTACCTGAGCAACATTCCAATCTGTATGCTGCAACAAAGCGATGGCTTCTTTTACTATTCTGGATGAAATGTGTTCGGTGGTTGTTTTACCTGTAACCTCTTTAACAGCACGATTAAGGTGATTTACATGAACGGAAAGATTTTCAGCATAATGATTGGCAGTTTTTAACTGGAGTCCCATTTCAGGTGTATCTATAGGAAATTGCCTTTCAAGTAATTCCAGAAATAAACCTGCTATCCTTGAGGAAGCATTGGTATTTTTTTCAAAATTCAGAGCAGGTTGCAATTTCATGGCCTCATGAATAATGAGATGCAGGTAATTACGTAACAGATCATACTTATGAATATAATCTGAGGATACTTCAG
>NZ_JBFTIZ010000532.1:0-2303 GCF_056395165.1 Pedobacter sp. 10L46_2 | reverse complement strand
TTTCTAAATGGCGTGATTATCCCGCGTGATGCCTCTCAACAAGCCTTAATTGGTCAGCCAGTTGATGTTCTAGAAAACGACAGCATTAGCGTAGATAAGTGTTTAAGAAATCTGCAACCCGGAGATCTGTTGTTCTTTTCGGCAGCCAAACGCAGAGGATTCAATGATGGAAGGGTAACTCACACTGCCATTTATATGGGCAAGGGCGAGTTTATCCAGGCGGCTGGAATGGTCAGAATAAACAGTCTTGTACCCTCTGCCGACAATTATGATGGCAGGCAAAGCGCTACACTTGTCGGCGCAAGAAGAATATTAACCGATATAGGCAAACCCGGGATCACCAGAATAGACCAACATTATTGGTATAAATAAATTACTCTATTTTATTGAACCGCAAATGCATAATCCTGCCATCATTAACTTCAAAACCTATGATCTGATTTTTATTGTCACGTAGCATTTTTAGATGACCCATCCACCAATAGTCAGTACCAGCATGATTCTTTCCTATAAGCTTTAATTTACTATCCTCGTATTTGCTATTCGTTAATATCAAATCATGCCCTTTTAAAACAATGCCGTATTTACAGTCCAGTTCCGGACAATAATACGTTCCTGCATATGCCTGCAACTGCTTATCTGTTTGATTGCTAACTGCGTACTTAATCAAAGAACGTTTCCCATCAGGCCACCATTGCTTAACAACGGTATCTCCCTTTGCTGTGCTGAACTGAAATTTAACATCAGGTGAAGAAGCAACCATAAAAGTACCCTTTTCGGCTTCTAATAAAACGTCAGACCGGCCATACCTGTCCCAATACAATTTTTGGTTCTTCAATTTAAAACCAAACTGTGCCCCATCATCAGCAATATAATTACCCTCGAATTTTTTAGCAGCTGTAATGTCTTTTAATACGGCTTTATTGGTATCAACTGGCTTGGCCTCTGGCTTAGTTGCTTTTGCGGTGGTATCTTTAATAAAAAGATCAGCTATTTCGTAACCTTTACCACCAGGATTAAAATCCCCAACGTTGCTAAAAACAATAAAACCCATTTTTAGATCAGTGCCTCCACCCTTTGTAGGTATTGTTAACAATTCCCAATGCATAGTCAGATTCTTTGCCGTTATTAAATTTCCCCTTTTGCGTTAATAGTCTAATGTCCTCTGCCGTACCCACCGTAGGTTTGTAAAAGTTCATTACCCATTTAGCCATATCGTCAACATTGGTAAACAGACTGGTTGCTCCTGCGTTTGAGTACGATAAAATACTATTGTTAAAACCACCGCCTTCCCGCGGGTAATACGAGTAAGACCGGTTCTTTACCACCTCCGTATAATCATCATGAAAGTGTGTACTGTTCATTCCCAGAGGCTTGAAAATAACAGAATCTGTAAACTGTCTAAGCGTTTTGCCTGTAACAGATTTTACAATTTCAGCTAGCATGGTAAAACCACTGTTAGAGTAACTATACTCTTCACCCGGTTTAAAATTCAGTGCCTGTTGCTTGCTCAGCACTTTAACAATGTGCTCCTGTGTAATTACATCATCGAGTCTGGTGCCCGATATGGCCAGCAATTGCCATTGATCTCTTATGCCACTGGTATGATTCAGTAAGTTCCGGATCGTAATTTTTTCTTTCAGATCCGGGAACCAGGGAAGATGTTTATGGATGTCGTCATCTAGCTTAAGTTTCCCCTGTTGGGCAAGCAAAACAATTGCATAAGCCGTAAACTGCTTAGAAACAGATGCCATATGGTAAATGGTTTCTGGAGTATTGGGCACACCATATTCCATATTGGCCAGGCCATAACCTTTAGCATAAATCAACGAATCATTGCGTACAATCCCAATCACACAGCCGGGTGTATTCGGCGTATTCCATTTCGTAAATAAACCATCTATCTTTTTTGTAATAGCGTCTGGCAACGTTTGTGCACATAACCTTACTACGGGTATAAGAGCGCATAAAAGCAGGATGAAAAGTCTCTTTTTGTGGATTTGCATGAGCGTGTGTGATTAGTAACTCCTAATATACAGATTGTATTCTACTTTCCTTTTTGGTATAATTTTTTATCGTTTAGTCTTTCCATAATTAAGGATGAAAAACTTCTGACACCAATTTTTATACTTTCTTCATCAACATTAAAATTAGGTGCATGATTCATTGCTACAATTCCTTTTTCAATATTAGAACCACCTAAGAAAAAATAAACACCTGGTACTTTTTGCTGAAAGTAAGCAAAGTCATCATTAAAATAAGGAGCTTGTCCGTAATCAGGCACAACTAAATTGGATCCATAG
>NZ_JBFTIZ010000531.1:0-1249 GCF_056395165.1 Pedobacter sp. 10L46_2 | reverse complement strand
AGTATCTATTTACATGCACAAAAATTAAAAGGTAATTTTACTTACCCAGTTAGAACTGAAAAAGGCGATTTAAATAGCGATGGTTTAACTGATAAAATTATAGTAACAATGGATACCATTAATAAAACTCAGCCTTTGAGATTACAAATATTTTTTTTAAAACCAAATGGAAAATATTTACTTAACGTATCTACTGAAAAATTAATAGAACCGCAATATCCAAATGGGAAATATTGCGGAAATCAAATACCAAATTTTGATATTAAAGATAACTGCTTGTATATGATTTCTGAAGTCAAAGAAAATCACCTTATTCATAAGTTCAAATTCAATAATGGGAATTTTGAACTACAAAATATATCCTCAGTAGCTTGGGATGGTAAAAATTTAACAACCGAAACCGAATTTAATCTTCTCACAGGAAAAAGAATTGAGATTACAAAAGCACTTGGCTCGGAGAAAATTCTTAAAAAGACGATTAAAAAAAACACTGTAAAACCATTGCCAAAAATAAATACATTCAGCGCTTTTAACAGTAAACTAAATTTATAAACCGAGTATATAACCAAAGAATGAAGATATATCGACTATTACTTTTTATCATCTCGTCCGTTGTTCTTATCGGTTGTGATGGAAGCGGTAAACCCGCTTACAAATACACTAAACAGGAAACCAACCAGTTCTTAGATGAAATTGTAAAAAACGCAAAAGTGACAATCGGAAATATTACAGAAATTGAAAAGCAGCCAACAGATGAATTATATATAGTAACAAGGTATCCTTTATCAAAGGAAAAACTTGATGAGTATAATAAGAATAATCATTCATTAAAAAATAAAGACAACGACATTTCCGATTTTGCCACTTATATATTTAAAGGCTATAACTTGGTAAATGAAAAAAATGAAAAACTACAATTTGTAGATAAGGGTAGAGCTGTCTACTTGCGAGAAGGTGGTCTGTGGGAACACAATAATGTTCTATGTGAAAATCTAGCGATTGATATAGAGCTTAATAAAACTTATGAGAGACTGAAAGGATACATTACCATCGAATTTGAAATGCCCGGAAATATTTTTGGAAGACTTAAACGAGAAGTAAAAATCCCAGTAAACATGACCATTTACGACAAAGTACCTGAATAAAGATTACCGCTAACATCAAACGCATAAACAACCGGATTTAATGATCATTATTGATTGATTCGGTCTATTGAGCTTGTCTAAGGTTGATGGAGTTTTCCAGATAC
>NZ_JBFTIZ010000530.1:0-1265 GCF_056395165.1 Pedobacter sp. 10L46_2 | reverse complement strand
GATTGGGATGCGCTGCTCCAACATTAACTAATACCATACTTTTAATGTCTTTCAGGCTAAATACCTTGCCTGTTACTATTACATTCTTGCCAACAGAGCTCTTTAGGTCAGTTAATTTTACCGTGATTGCTTTAGCCAAAGGTTTGGACGGAACTACAGCGATAGGTACTATCGGTTTTTCTATAGGGCGAGTCTGTTGTTGTTCGTTAAATAGTTTGTTTAATTCTCCAGCCAATCGTATACCAGCTTGAGCAATGCGCAGGTGGACAATTGCGATTGATCTTTTGTAGCTAGCTTCATCAATGTTACTACCTGGCTGAGTGTCGTCGTAGATCTGAGTGCTTACCTGGTAACTTTCCCATAGCCATTGCATAGGGCTATCGGCCTGCCATTTCTTCACTTGTTCCGGGTTGGCCCAATCGTATTTTTTTGCCATTTCAGCATAATTGAATCCTTCATGGTCTATAAGTTTTCCATCCCATAAGGCATGCAAATTAGTTCCATTTCCATTAAATCTTACCTGTACATCATTGCCGCCCTTATCTTCGGCACGGCTAACATGCATGGGTTGGTGTGCATCACCAACAAGATGAATCAGGAATTTTAATGCCTGATTTTTTTGTGCCAAACTAAGTGTTTTATCTTTAAGGTTTGCCTCTGCTTTTAAAATTGCAGTATAAACATTGTCTTTGTCTTGTTTAATAACGTAATCTGTAAACTGCTCTTTGGTTAATCCCATTGGAAGGTTGATGTAATGCCAGGATGCAGTTTTTTTATATTGAGGATCATCACTAATCTCATCAGCCCAAGTACTTGCCTCGCTCATGGTTTCACCTTTCAGATAGGTGCTTACTATGGTTTTTGTGTTTGGAGCTAAGTGTTTTTCTGCAATAGTGGCAATGGCTTTATGACCTTTCTGGCCCCAGGATACCAGGGCTATGGTCAATATAATTAGGGATGCGCTTAGGGTATATTGTCTCATGGCCCAAAGTTAATCAGGCGCAAAAGAATTCGGAATTTTAGTTGCCAACATTTTGTTTTCTTACTTGTATCTTTTGTGTTAGGTATTCGTCACAACATATTTCTTTCTCGCCATCTCGACGATAGGAGAGATCTCTTGACCATGAAGTAGCTACACAGCAAATTAGCATAAACAAGAGATCTCTCCTATCGTCCTTTAGATTTGTTTTTGATAATTTAGAATGAGAAGGAAGCAGAAGTAAACTATTCGTTCCTCAGAGTTTAGACTCATATCTCGATTTAGA
>NZ_JBFTIZ010000529.1:0-1266 GCF_056395165.1 Pedobacter sp. 10L46_2 | reverse complement strand
GGGAAAATGGTGCGGCAGATATTCATATCTCTCCGGATGGCAAATTCTTATATGCAACTAACAGAGGAAGCGAAAACAACATCACTTTCTTTGCTATTGAAAAAGGAGGCTTGCTGAACAAAAGAGGTCAAATCAGCACTTTGGGTAAAGGTCCAAGAAATTTTTCGATTGATCCTACCGGAAAGTATCTGTTGGTTGCTCATCAGTATACAAACGATGTAGTGGTATTTGAACGCAATACACAAACCGGCGAATTAAAAGATACAGGAAAGAGAATTGCTGTTGGAGCTCCGGTTTGTTTGGTTTTTGCACCTAAGAAATAAAATCATTAAAAGAGGGTGATCATTATTTATGATATACCCTCTTTTACTTTTCAAGCTACTTCTATAATTAATTATACCGCTTTTAGTTTATGCTGCGCCTCAATAACCTTGTTATAATAGTTAATATAAGCTGGCAATATTTTCTTAAGATCAAAATCTTTCGCCCTTGTTAAAGCGTTTTCTTTGAACTGCTTTAATACATCATCATTTTCCAGGATATGAATTGCTTTTGAAGCCATATCATCAATATCACCAACATTACTCATATACCCGCAAAAGCCGTCAATATTTAATTCCGGTAATCCACCCGCATTTGAAGTAATAGCAGGGACTTTGCAAGCCATAGCTTCAAGTGCTGCCAAACCAAAACTCTCAGACTCTGAAGGCATTAGAAACAGATCAGAAACAGAAAGAATTTCTTCTATTGCATCTTGCTTTCCTAAGAATCGAACGTGTTCACAAATCCCAAGGTTTCTGCAAAGCTGTTCATCATATGCGCGTTCGGGCCCATCACCTACCATTAATAATTTTGAAGGAATTTTAGCCTGAATCTTTTGAAACATTCTAATCACGTCAGCCGTACGCTTTACTTTTCTAAAGTTCGAGGTATGAATTAATATACGTTCGTTGTTAGGGGCAATTGCTTTTTTAAAATGATCTTTTGGCTTTAAACTAAATCTCGAAAAATCAATGAAGTTCGGAATCACCTGAATCTCATTAGTAATTTCGAAATGCTTCTCTGTATCATCTTTTAAGCTTTGTGAAACAGTTGTAACCCCATCTGATTTGTTGATAGAAAAAGTAACTACCGGTTTATAGGTTGGATCTTTACCAACAAGTGTAATATCTGTACCGTGCAGCGTGGTTACAAATGGAATGTTAATGCCGTAAGTTTCTAAAATTTGCTTTGCCATAAACGCAGCGGATGCATGTGGAATTGCAT
>NZ_JBFTIZ010000528.1:0-1279 GCF_056395165.1 Pedobacter sp. 10L46_2 | reverse complement strand
CTATATCGGTGGTGTCTACCTCTTCCCATTCCGAACAGAGAAGTCAAGCCCACCAGAGCCGATGGTACTGCGGTAACACGTGGGAGAGTAGGTCGGTGCCAAATCTTAATGAAGCCTGTAGTTAATCACTACAGGCTTTTCTTGTTTGTAGCATTTTGAACCAGGCTTTTATATATTTGTTTAAATCAGATTTAGGGGATGAGCTCAAATGACATTTATATTTTTAAGTCGGAAAGATTAGGTTTTAGAGATTGGCTTGAAAGTGATATAGATAAACTGGCAAGTATAAATACAGATCCAGATGTAATGAAGTTTTTTCCGGGTATCCAATCTATGGAGCGAACCCGGCAGTTTGTAAGAAGAATGCAGGATTTGTTACGAGAAAGGGGTTTTTGCTACTTTGCAGTAGAAGAATTAGATACAAGGGAATTTATAGGGTTTATAGGATTATCTATTCAAAGCTTTGAATCTGATTTTACACCCTGCGTTGATATAGGATGGCGCTTAGATACAAAGAAATGGTATAAAGGCTTTGCTACTGAAGGTGCAAGGAGATGTATAGCTTATGCTTTTAAAGATTTAAAACTAAAATCAATAAATGCAATAGCTCCTAAAGTTAATGCGCCATCTGTAAACGTAATGCAGAAGATCGGGATGAAAGAAATAAAGATTTTTAATCATCCTTTACTTGAATCTAATGAAACGCTTAGAGAATGCGTACTATATGAGATAGTAGATAACCAGTAAAATGTTATCTTCTGGTAGAATTAATGAATTTCTAAACGATACGTATTGATCTTTTAAGCCCTCTCTGTTAATTTTTCTGGTTGTGGTTTAGYGAGTTAGGGATAWTTTGTAAGAAATAGTGTATAAATGTTTGCGTGGTGGCTGAATTTTCCTACTTTTGCATCCCGCTTCGGAGGAAGGGAAACAGTGAAAAAGGAATGTGAAAAAGAGTTTCAAAAAAGATTTGCAAAACAGAAAAAGATTTCTACCTTTGCAGTCCCAAACAAAACGGGAGTTACCAAACGGAGTTTGTTAACAGAATAAAAAAAGATTGAAATAAAGGAATGGTTAAACAGAAAGCGGGGAGCAATACGACCCTGCAGAAACACAGATCATGATTTTAAAGATATAAGAAGGGGATCCGTGAGGTGACCCGCGAAGTTCATTAAAGAGATGTCATTTATCAACGTAGCGAGGTAAGAAAGTACAGATTCAAAGTACATGAAACCTGCGCTATTATTTTCGAGTCAAGTTCTGACAGACAATACAAAAA
>NZ_JBFTIZ010000527.1:0-1283 GCF_056395165.1 Pedobacter sp. 10L46_2 | reverse complement strand
ACGCTGTATTCATCTGTAGGAAATGAATCGCCTCGCGTTGTAGATGTTGACGGAGATGGAAGAACAGATCTGTTATGTGCAGATTCCAAGGGGAATAAAGTAGTTTGGTTAAAGGCGCCAGTTTTAAAGGGTGATACTACATGGACGGTACATGTTATAAGCGATGTAAAAGACAGGGGAACTCACCAGTTTACCCATGGTTTGGGCTTTGCAGATATCAATAAAGATGGCCGGGCTGATGTGTTTATTAAAGATGGATGGTGGGAGGCCCCGGTTGACCGTACTGCCTCTGACTGGACATGRCATCCAGCAAATTTTGGCGATGATTGCTCTCAAATGTATGCAATGGATTTGGATGGCGATGGCGATGTGGATGTTATTAGTGCTTCTTCTCATAATTACGGAATTTGGTGGCATGAACAGGTAAAAGATAGTCAGGGGAATACAGCTTGGGCACGTCATGAGATTTTTAAATCATTTTCACAAACCCATGGCCTTGCACTGATAGATATGAATCGGGATGGTCATCCTGATCTGGTAACTGGAAAGCGCTTTTACGCACACAATGGACACGATCCGGGCGAAGAAGAGCCTGCTGTTTTATATTGGTTTGAATATAAGCCGGGAAAAATTCCCTCTTGGATTCCTCATCAGATCGACGACAATTCCGGGATAGGCCTGCAAGTTGTAACTCAAGATATGAATAAGGATAAACTCATAGATATTGTTATTGGAAACAAAAAAGGAGTGTTCTATTTTGAACAATTGAAAAAGTAGCTTTTTTTGTATATTTATGATAACCAAATATTTAAATAATGAAAAAGCAATTGACGCTCCTAATTGTTGCTGTATCTTTATTGCTGGTAACATGTAAAAAAAAATCAGGACCTGATGAGCCTGAGCAAACTCCTGTTAAATTATTGTCCAGAATAATAGAGGTAAGTGGATTTCCAACACCAACCACAAAATTTACGATCTATACTTATGATGAGAAAAAGAGGATAAGTACAATTAGCTGGGCCGGAAAAGAATTTGCGACATATACCTATCATGGCGATGAGCTATTTAGCATAGATACAAAGTTCGGTAATAAGAGAAATCTTTCGGAATTTTCGTATGCTGATGGAAAACCAAAACAAATAGTCAGGAAATTTTATACCGATGGGGAATTAAAAGGAGGGGTCACGCTCGGGAATATTTATACCGGAGATAAGATTACCGAAGTTCACGTAAATGAATCTGGTACTGTGGCACAAAAGCGATTTTATCGGTATGCTGGAGAT
>NZ_JBFTIZ010000526.1:0-1286 GCF_056395165.1 Pedobacter sp. 10L46_2 | reverse complement strand
TATCTGCATGATGTGAAATGTACCCCATGCCATAGAATTTTCCTTCCTCTACAAGCAAACAGCTTTGTTCGTCTTCAGTTCTTCCTTTATCAATAACGGCAAAAGATGGCAACATCTTTTTTAAATCTTCAATAGCATATTTAACCCTTACGTTGTAGGCAGCAGCAGATTCTTTACCTACACAGGCACCGGTACAATTACCTTCTTCATAAGCTGTACAAGCTTGTCGGTTTTTCTGAATAAAGCAAAGCTTTTCGCACAGCAAATGTTCTTTTATTAATGCCTTTAAAAGATTATGCCCCTCTAGTATGGTATTAAAACTATACAGGGCCGGTGTATTTTTTTTAAATTTATCTATGCCCAATCTTATATAGCCTTTTTGATCTTCGAAAGCATACAAACTATATTTCTGTTCAAAACGCTTTAAAGCTCGGTTGTTTGTTGGCCATAGTTTCTTGATCTCTGTGGCTTCCAAAATAAAAGCCATTAGTTCTGTACCACATACTTCAAAATCTACACTGTAAATATCCTTGAGGAAATCCTGACGCTGTTTACTTGTGCTATTGCCTGTAAAATGAGAACAAACCCTCTTTTTCAGGCTTTTAGCTTTACCAATGTAGATCACTTTACCCTTTTGATCTTTAAAGTAATATACACCGGGGCTTAAAGGCAGTTTTTCTATTTCCGATTTCGGTAAATTAGGAGGCAGGGCCTGCTCTTTTGAAGCTTTTCTTAACGATTGATTGATAATCCCTTCAGCATCTGCCTGTAAAAGCATACCTAATAGAATTGCCGTAGCAGCTGCATCTCCACCTGCACGGTGCCTGTTGTTTATCTCTATACCTAAAGCATTACAAAGCTTACCCAGACTGTAAGAACGATGACCTGGAAGTATTTTACGGCTAAGCCTTACGGTACAAAGTTTATTGCATTGAAGCTGATAACCTGCCAATGATAATTGATGTTTAACAAATGAAAAATCGAAATTTACATTGTGCGCAACAAAAGTTTTATCGTGCAGCAATTCATATACTTTTGGAGCTATATCACTGAACAACGGAGCATCTATAACCATTTCATTGTTTATGCCCGTTAATGCCTGTATGTATTCAGGAATTTCCTGAGCAGGGTTAATCAGTGTTTCAAACATATCTATTACAGAAACACCATCATGAATAAGAATTGAAATCTCTGTGATTCCATTTCCTGAAGCAAAGCCACCTGTTGTTTCTATATCTACTACCGCGTAAAGCATGTTTTTTTAAAGCCTTTATGAAATGTAAATA
>NZ_JBFTIZ010000525.1:0-1325 GCF_056395165.1 Pedobacter sp. 10L46_2 | reverse complement strand
GAATTAAGCGTAACACTTAATAACAATTGTTTTTTAGGTTCTAGACCACTGGTCAAATCTAAAGGACGCAGTGTGTGTTCGAGATGATGGTGTGTCTTTCTAATGCTAAGTTCTCAGAATAACGAAAACAAAAAAAGAGGGTATATCATCATTATAAAAATCATGATACACCCTCTTTTAATATAAAATAAAAGCGATTAAGCTCCTAATTGTACGCGTTTAAATGCAGTAACAGTTAAACCGTTAGCTGTATCATTTAAGAATTTACGAACATCTTTAGATGAATCTTTAACAAATTCCTGGTTCAATAAAGTACTGTCTTTGTAGAATTTATTCAATTTACCAGCAGCAATTTTTTCTACCATTTCTTCAGGTTTACCTTCAGCACGGATTTGTTCTTTAGCGATTTCAGTTTCACGCTCAATAGTAGTTGCATCAACATCAGCTTTATCTAAAGCAACTGGGTTCATAGCAGCAATTTGCATTGCAACATCTTTACCTGCTTCGTCAACACCAGCAACAGCTTGGTTTAAAGCAACCAAAACACCTAAACGGTAGTTACCGTGGATGTAAGGAACAACTTTCTCACCTGATACTGTTTCAAATTTAGAAATACCGATTTTCTCACCGATTTTACCAGTGTTTTCGATAATGATATCAGAAACTTTCTGACCATCAACTTCTAAAGATAAAAGCTCTTCTAATGAAGCAGGGTTTTTATCGATAGCTAAATCAGTAAATTTATTAGCTAAAGCAACGAAATCAGCGTTTTTAGCAACAAAGTCAGTTTCGCAGTTTAATTCAACAACAACACCACGTTTGCCATCAGCTGTAGCTTTAGCAATAACAACTCCTTCGTTAGAATCACGATCCTGACGTGAAGCTGCTACTTTAGCACCTTTTTTACGTAAGTAATCAACCGCAGCTTTGAAATCACCGTTAGCTTCGATTAATGCTTTTTTGCAGTCCATCATACCAGCACCGGTTTGTTGGCGCAATTTGTTTACATCTGCTGCAGAAATTTGTACTGTAGACATTTTATTTCCTTTTTAAGTTATTATCAAAAATTATGGGTTGTACGTGATTGTTGTAAGTAAACCTCCAACGCACAGCATACAACCCAAATTATATTATTAATTAAGCTTCTTCGCTTGTACCTTCTTCGGTTTCAGCTTCGCTACTTACTTTTTTTCTTCTTGCACCAGGAGCAGCAGCTTCAGGAGCATCAGCAGCAGCTTTAGCAGCGGTTTCAGCTTCGCTACTTACTTTTTTTCTTCTTGCACCAGGAGCAGCAGCTTCAGGAGCATCAGCAGCAGCTTTAGCAG
>NZ_JBFTIZ010000524.1:0-2430 GCF_056395165.1 Pedobacter sp. 10L46_2 | reverse complement strand
GCTCCTCATCTCAGCGTTTTTGGATATGTGGGTAGGGTTATAGCTAACTGCCGGCGGTGTTATCCTGAGAAATTTGGGTATGTTATCGAATTGCGATTAGAAATTTAACATTTTTCTGGTTTTATGCTGAGTTAGCATTGAATTTTTGCAGGGTATCCATTTGCTTTATTCTTTAATAATGCTGACTGTAACTTTCGATCTTCTTCGAAAGTCAGTATTGAGGTACGTAAAGGGTGTCAATTAAAATTCTGATTTTGTACTTATGCTTAAAAATTTGTAATTTTAACATTATTGTAATTAAAAATTTAACAAACGCTCCCATTTAAGTCAAATTGACCTTAGATTTTTGCATCCTAAATCTTCAAACTATGGATAAGCACACTCCTTTACATTTGCAGGAAATTATATTTTCTTCAAGTAATCCTTCGATTAGCAGAAGTATTTCCTATCTGGAAAGATCAGGGCAGCTTAAGAAGATTGCTCCCAGGATTTATACGTCTAATTTAAATGAATCTCCTGAAACCATCATTCGGAGAAACCTCTTTAAAATCATTGGTCATTTGTTTCCAGGGATTATGTTGAGTCATCGTACAGCTTTGGAGTATAAACCCACAAGTACGGGTGATATGTTCTTTACTTATCCTTCACAGCGGATAGTTAAACTTCCTGGAATTACTTTAAATCTTATGAAAGGTCCGGGGACAATGGAAAGGGATACTTTAAATGAAAACTTGCGTGCATCCAGTCAGGAACGGGCATTCTTAGAGAATCTTCAGGAATCACGTAAGCCCGGCCCCAAATCTAAAACATTAACCATACCTGAATTAGAAGAACGATTGGATAATATTGCAAGGAGCCGTGGTGAACAAGGGCTTAACGAATTCCGTGATCAGGCACGTCATATCAGCGAAGAATTGGGGATGCAAAAAGAATTCGAGAAGCTTAATAAATTAGTCGGTGCTATTCTGACCACGAAACCATCCAGTATTTTAAGATCTCCTCTAGCTATTGCAAGAGCGTTTGGTCATCCTTATGATCCTGTAAGGATCGCACTGTTTGAAAAGCTTTTTGTAGAGCTGAATTACTCCTGATTCTCCCGACAGACTTATGGAAATTCTCCAGTATCGGCATAAAATTTTACTTAGCGCAAGACCCTCGAAAAACCCCGGGTTATTTAAGGCCAGAAACAATCAGGCTGGCGATACATCATTTGTAGACCATGGGTTAGTAACCGGGACATTGACGCAAGCCTTTGATTTTTATAAGGGGCTGAAGAATCCTTTTGCAAAAGCAGTTTATATGATGTTTATGATTAGTGAGGTGCATCCCTTTGATGATGGAAATGGAAGGATTGCACGAGTGATGATGAATGCTGAATTGGTTTCAGCAAGACAGACTAAGATTATCATTCCGACAGTATTTCGAGAAGATTACCTTGGAGGATTACGCGGGCTTACCCGAAGACAAGAGCCAGATACCTATATCAGGATGCTGCAAAGAGCACAGCTTTTTAGTTCTGTGTTGGTTGGGGAGGATATGGCTAAAATGCAGGAGATACTGGAATATAGCAATGCATTTAAAGAGGGTGAAGATTATATTCTCCAATTTGTTGACCCAAGTGCTTAGGCCAAAGAATGGGTTTCGACCGAATAGTATGGTGGTAGACTAAAGAAATGGATTGTCGAAAATTGCTAAAACAGATTTGCCAGGAGATTTTTAAAAAATGCGCTAATCGTGTAACAACAGGAGGTTTAGGTGTATGGATGCAAAAATCACGGTGTTGACATTAGGGAAAACCATGACCAGAGGGATCAAAAAAAGAGGACGCCCGATGTGGTGCGTCCTCTCAGCTTAGGGAGGTTAGGTATTAATAGGGACTTAATTCCAATTCATTTCCTTTACTTCATTATATACTTTTTTGATTCCTTCTTCGAGGGATACTTTTGCTTTCCAGCCTTGTGCATTTAATTTGCTTACATCCATTAATTTTCTGGGTGTGCCATCTGGTTTAGAAAGGTCTTTGATGACTTCACCCTGGTAGCCCACAACTTTTACCACAAGGTCGGCTAAGTCTTTAATGGAGATGTCTTCGCCTACGCCAATGTTAACCAGGCCTGGTTCGTTGTAAGTTTCCATCAGGTGGATGCAGGCATCCGCAAGATCATCTACATATAGAAACTCTCTTTTTGGTGTTCCTGTGCCCCAGATGGTCACTGAAGGCTCTGCATTGTTTTTTGCAGCAATTACCTTTCTGATCAATGCGGGTAAAACATGTGAGTTGTTCAGGTCGTAATTGTCATTAGGGCCGTACAGATTGGTAGGCATAACAGAGATGTAATTACAGCCATATTGTGACCGGTAAGCATCACACATTTTAATGCCGGCGATCTTTGCGATGGCATACGGCTCATCGGTTTGGCTCATCGGTTT
>NZ_JBFTIZ010000523.1:0-1347 GCF_056395165.1 Pedobacter sp. 10L46_2 | reverse complement strand
CGTCCTTTAGATTTGACCAGTGGTCTAGAACCTAAAAAACAATTGTTATTAAGTGTTACGCTTAATTCCTCAGCTATACAGAATTTTGTAGGAATAATGCCTAACCACGGCAGCGGCGAATTATCAAGTCGTCAAGGTTTTTATGCCTATGAGATGATGCAATCCGCTGCCGTGTTTTCCCTTAGTGGCCATATAACAATTAGGGTAATACCCATTATTAAGGACTTGGACCGATGGGGCAAAACTGTTAGGTCTTGCTACAAAATTATAATTTAATACTATGAAAGCGAATAGCAAATTTTTCATTGGCATTGATGTTTCAAAACCCTTCTTCGATGCTTCCCTGATGGCCGTTACTGATCATCAAAAACGAGGTATTGAAACAGCCCGTTTTGACAACACTTTAGAAGGGCTCAAAGCCTTCGGAAAATGGCTTAAAAGTTTTAAAGTAGCTATGGATCCGAACACCTTAGTGGTAATCGAAAACACCGGGATCTACCACCGATTGATCTGGTCTTTTTGCAACAAAAAAGGCTTGCCTTTGCATATTGGTAATGCTGCTCATATCAAATGGAGCTTTGGTATTACCAGAGGCAAAAATGACAAGATAGACAGCATTCGTTTGTGTAAATATGCCTGTAAAGAATCGGACACGTTAAAAGTTTCATCGGCGTTAAACCCTGTTTTGATGCAATTGAAAGACTTTATGACCTCCAGAACAAGACTGCTCTCACAAATCAATAGTAATAAACAGTATATCAAAGAACTCAAAAACATTAATGATCCTATGGTTCAAAAAGCAGTAGAGAAAGCACACCTGGCAGCGATCGAAGGTATTGCCGGATCCATAAAGGAGATCGAAGCACTGATCAGTAAAATCATAGCCGAAAATCCGGAGTTAAAGAACAACTACGATTTGCTGATTACCGTGCCTGGCATTGGTCACCTAACTGCTGTTTATTTGATCTGTTGCACTACCAATTTTTCTGCTAAGATCAGTGGTAAGCAACTCGCCTGTTACGCTGGTGTTGTACCTTTTGAACATAGCAGTGGCATCAGCATAAAGGGACGCAACCGAGTGCATCATATGGCTAATAAGGAACTCAAAAAACTATTCCATCTCAGTGCATTATCAGTCATACAATACTACCCTGAATTCAGAACCTATTATAACCGTAAAAAGGAAGAAGGAAAACATCCCATGAGCATCTTAAATGCAATAAGAAATAAGATTGCCCTAAGAGTGGTTGCAGTGGTAAGTCATCAGAAACCTTATGTCAGTAATCAATTAATTGCGGCATAAATTATATTAAAAAATACTTGCATGAGTCATAACAATCATCTCGA
>NZ_JBFTIZ010000522.1:0-1359 GCF_056395165.1 Pedobacter sp. 10L46_2 | reverse complement strand
CAATCTTATTGCTGCTATAATTACTGTTGCAGTAATCTTATTTACCGCATTCTTTAGTTTAAGGTATTACACCAAACATGGCCAGGGTTTAAATGTACCATCAGTTAAAGGACTATCATTTACACAAGCGGTTAGTAAGCTTGAACAGTTGGGTTTACGTTATGAGGTCGATTCTGTTTATATTATGGATACCCCTCCGGGAACAGTAATAGATCAGGATCCAAACCCTAATACTTTTGTAAAAGACAACAGAACAATTTACCTGACTGTGAGCATGAATAAGGCTCCAAATGTTAAATTTCCGGATGTCGTATATAAATCATTAAGACAAGCCCAGGCAATAATTGAAAGTTTTGGTCTGAAACTTGGGGACACTACTTATAAACCGGATGTGAGCAGAGATGTTGTTTTGGAAGTTTCTTTTGGAAATCAGCCCATTAAAGTTGGGGAAATGGTACCGAAAGGGTCAAGAATTGACTTTTTATTGGGCGACGGAAAAGGAAATGAAGAAGTAGACATTCCAACTCTTATCGGCTTAACTAAGGATGAGGCATTGTTTGCATTGAGAAATGGCGCGATGTTAAACCTTGGAACAGTTACATATGAGGGGGTTGTGACGGATTCTGCCAATGCTGTAATCATAAAACAGGACCCACTTGCAACAGATTCGGTAACTAAAGTAAAAATTGGAACACCAGTAAACATTACATTATCTAATAAAAATTAATCACACTATCATTTATATATGTCAAACGAAGAAAATAAAACAGGTCTTAAAAAGAATACCAAAATAATATTAGGCTTACTATTGCTTGTTTTAATTGCCGGGGGCTTTTATGGACTTAAATTATATAAAGTATACTTTGCACCAAATGTTACGGGCAACGAAAAATACCTGTATATAAGAACAGGTTACAATATCGACGACCTTTATAAAGAGATTAAACTAAAAGATATGCTAACCGATATAGGTTCTTTTAGTGAAGCTTCCGGAAAAATGCAGCTTGCACGTTCTTTAAAACCAGGGCGCTATAAACTGGCAAAAGGTATGAATAACCGCAGCATTATTAATATGCTGAAGTCGGGCAATCAGGATCCTGTAAAACTTAAGTTTCAAAACTTAAGGCAAAAAGAAAACTTTGCCGGCTATCTCTCAAGAAACCTTGAACCAGATTCTTTAACTTTTATAAATCTGCTCGACTCTGCGTCTTTGCTTGAAAAGTATGGTTTTAATAAAGATAACAGCTATGTGATGTTCATTCCTAACACTTACGAAATGTATTGGAATGTTACTGCTTCGGAGTTCTTTGACAGAATGCATGCTGAATATGATAAATTCTGGAATGCTGATCGCAAACA
>NZ_JBFTIZ010000521.1:0-1361 GCF_056395165.1 Pedobacter sp. 10L46_2 | reverse complement strand
CAACACACCTTTCACTTTTTTACCTTTAAGTTCGTTACCCAACTTCTGTGTAGAATCATCGTAGACAGTAAAGGACTTGATCGGTTTTGAAAAGACTGCAGTAAAATAAATCCGCTGGGATTCAGCCCAGCCGTTAGAGAAACGATAGCCCTCAATGGTGTGCTGATCAACTTGCTTGATATAAGTTTCTGAAGATTCGTCCCAGCCGATCCCTTCTTTCAAATCGATGACCACGTGCGCTTCTTTCGATGCCGGAAAAGTGTATTTGTGCATTCCTACCCGGGTACTAGCCGTCAGTTCTACACCAATGTCATACCGTTTGAGCTTAACTTTATAATAACCAGGCTTTACAATCTCATCCTCATGGCTAAAAAGGGAGGTGTAACCGTTTTTAAGATTTTCGATCGTACCTTTGACCACTTTAATTGCGCCTGTGGTGGGCATAAAGGATATGTCGCCCAAGTCGCCGATACCCGTACCACTCAGGTGGGTGTGCTGAAAGCCGATGATGGTGGAATCGGATATGTGGTAACCAGAGGACCAGTCCCAGCCCTCAGACAGATTGGTCGGCCCCAATTGTACGGCCCCAAACGGTACACTGGCACCCACAAAGACATGTCCGTGAAAACCAGTGCCTATATATGGATCAACGTATTTTGTGAAATTTGCAGCTGCCGGCTTCTTGGTCTGGCCAAATAGATTTAATGTGAAAATTGCGAGCATCCCAGCTAAACAAATTTGATTTTTCATAGGTTAGAGATTGTCTTTTATTCAGTTAGTTTTCATTACGGTAAAGCAAATATAGTCTCCGCTAGTGGCAGTCCAATCGAAACGCTATCATTAAAGAGATAACGTCTTCTTTCAGAATTAAAGATAAAGAAAATTAACACTAAACCGGGTGCTGAGTTTAAGTACTCCAATGCCGGTTATTCGCTGCTGGGACAGGTAATGGTAAACGTATCTGAGCTAAAGGTAAGTGCCCAACCATCAAAAAACCTAAGCCACATCAAGAGAAACAAGAGGACTTATATGCTCAGCTGATGGAGAGTTTAAATGGGAGAAAAGAGCATAATAGAAAAGTTGAGAAAAGTATAACAGCGGGTGCATTAGATTTGATACCGGTGTCGCCGATGAGGATTAACATCTGAATTGAAATAATGTAATTATCTTTGCCTGACGATGAGAAACCAGCACATTCGAGATACTTTCGGAAACATAGATATCTATTTATTTGACCAGATGCTTAAAGGCACCTATGACGAATGTGAGATGATTTTAGATGCTGGTTGCGGAACAGGTAGAAACATCTTTTATGCCTTAAGTACAGGTGCAGTGGTTTTTGGTGTCGATCGGAACCCGGA
>NZ_JBFTIZ010000519.1:0-1377 GCF_056395165.1 Pedobacter sp. 10L46_2 | reverse complement strand
GTGCATAACATTATTCATGTCATAACCAGTGATGTCAGAAATCATTTGTGGATTGGAACCCGCCAGGGAATTAGCGTCTACGATGAGCTTTCCGGAAAATTCAATACCGTAGTTTATCACTCTGCCAAAGGTACGGACACCATAAGGGAAGTGATCAAAGATATTGAGGCAGACGCCAAAGGAAATGTTTTTATCGGGTCTGAAGGCCTTGGCTTGCTCTTATGCAAAGCCGATAAACTTATTGCAGACCAGATTCCCTTAGTTGTAAATGGAAAAGAAACCAGGTCATATGGAGTTCAATCTCTTAAAATGGATCAGAAGGGAAAGCTCTGGGTATTTGTTCAAAATCTTGGGTTATGCGTGCTGGACGAGCATTCAGGCAAGCTTAAACTAATAAACACTTCCCTTAGTATGTCGCTTTGCATGGAAATTCTTGGCAACTATATCTGGATTGGAACAAATAACGGCCTGTTTAAATATGATATGCTTCACAATGGCGTGGAACAGATGTTTGCTACGGGTAATGTGCCAATTAGTAGTGCAGTATCTACACTTAAGTTTGATTCATCAAAAAATCTTTGGATTGGGACAGTTGCCGGACTGATATATCTCCTTAATGGTTCCAGTTCGGAAATAGAATCTTTGAAAACGGCAGATCATAAAAATGCTCTGGACGGTAGCATGATTTATTCTATTTATATTGATAAGGAGTCCAGGAAAAGGATCGGAACTTCTTTTATCGGGGTGGGCATCATTGATCCGAATAAAAAGAAATTTCAAACAATCGCGAATGAGCCTGGAAACAAAAAGTCACTGGCAAAGAGTGCCATTACAGCCTTTTACGGTGATCAGGAGGATCAGCTATGGATTGGTACTGAAAACTCAGGACTTAATATCTGGAACAGAAAAACAAACTCATTTGTTCAGCATCAAAATATTCCAGGAGATCCAAAATCCCTTTCGGGAAATTTTATTACCGCTATTATCTCCGATTATAAGGGGGATGTTTGGCTGGGGACTTTTGCCGACGGATTAAACCGATACAACAGATCAACCCAAACTTTTGAGAGATATAAGTGTATTAATCCTCAAACCGGAATAGAAAGTAAAGTTGTGTTCAACTTATACGAAGATCGTGCCCATACCTTATGGGCAGCTACTTTGCGCCGCGGCAGTTTACTGGGAGCTTTATACAGATTAAACCGCACCGAAAATAAATTTGAGCTCTTTGATACCAAACTTACCGACCTGTTTGTATTGCATGAGGATGCCCGAGGTGTTTTTTGGGGAGGGAATCTGAACCAGCTGGTGAAAATCGACAAATTGGGTAAAAAACACCAGTTCTTTAATATTGGTTATACGGTTCGGGTAATTAAT
>NZ_JBFTIZ010000518.1:0-1384 GCF_056395165.1 Pedobacter sp. 10L46_2 | reverse complement strand
ATCCCTAGCTGAATACATAGGCTAGTGGAAGCGAACCGGGTGAACTGAAACATCTCAGTAGCTCGAGGAAAAGAAATCAACCGAGATTCCGAAAGTAGTGGCGAGCGAAATCGGAAGAGCCTTTACGTTTTAGCACGCAAGATAGTCGAACGGAATGGAAAGTCCGGCCGTAGCAGGTGATAGCCCTGTAGGCGAAATCTTGTGTGTGGAACTAAGCGTAAGACAAGTAGGGCGGGACACGTGAAATCCTGTTTGAAGATGGGGGGACCATCCTCCAAGGCTAAATACTCGTGATCGACCGATAGTGAACCAGTACCGTGAGGGAAAGGCGAAAAGAACCCCGGRAGGGGAGTGAAATAGATCCTGAAACCGYATGCATACAAACAGTAGGAGCCTCCTTGTGGGGTGACKGCGTACCTTTTGTATAATGGGTCAGCGACTTACATTCAGTGGCAAGSTTAACCGAWTAGGGAAGSCGTAGCGAAAGCGAGTCCGAAYAGGGCGATTSAGTCGCTGGGTGTAGACCCGAAACCAGATGATCTATCCATGGCCAGGTTGAAGGCACGGTAACACGTGCTGGAGGACCGAACCCACTAAYGTTGAAAARTTAGGGGATGAGCTGTGGATAGGGGTGAAAGGCTAAACAAATCTGGAAATAGCTGGTTCTCTCCGAAAACTATTTAGGTAGTGCCTCGTGTGTCACCTTCGGGGGTAGAGCACTGTCATGGTTGGGGGGTCTATTGCTGATTACCCCGCCATAGCAAACTCCGAATACCGAAGAGTGCAATCACGGGAGACAGACATCGGGTGCTAACGTCCGGWSTCAAGAGGGAAACAACCCAGACCGCCAGCTAAGGTCCCYAAKWWTSGCTAAGTGGGAAACGAAGTGGGAAGGCWWARACAGTCAGGAGGTTGGCTTAGAAGCAGCCAYCCTTTAAAGAAAGCGTAATAGCTCACTGATCGAGTCGTCCTGCGCGGAAGATGTAACGGGGCTAAGCGATAAACCGAAGCTGCGGGTGTGCACTTTTAGTGCACGCGGTAGGAGAGCGTTCTGTAAGCCTGCGAAGGTGKCTTGTAAAGGMTGCTGGAGGTATCAGAAGTGCGAATGCTGACATGAGTAGCGATAAAGGGGGTGAAARGCCCCCTCGCCGTAAGCCCAAGGTTTCCTACGCAACGTTCATCGGCGTAGGGTGAGTCGGCCCCTAAGGCGAGGCAGAGATGCGTAGCTGATGGGAAGCAGGTTAATATTCCTGCACCGTCGTATGATGCGATGGGGGGACGGATCGCGGAAGATCATAAGGGTGTTGGATGTCCCTGTTGCTGTATCGAAGATGGCGCTTAGGCAAATCGGGGCGCGTAAATCAAGGGTATGGCACGAGCGAGC
>NZ_JBFTIZ010000517.1:0-1398 GCF_056395165.1 Pedobacter sp. 10L46_2 | reverse complement strand
GTGCATAGGCTGCCTGTTCATTCAATGAAGAGGTATCTTTGTCTTTAGCCCAGACCATTTGAATGGCAAAGGTTAAACAAAACAAGAGTATAGCAGTTTTTCGGCACATTAGCGGTATTTTATTCATTATTATATCTTTTTGAATCAGTTATTATTTTCTACTTTTTTAAAGGCCACAGGCCTTCCGGATTGAATTTATATCGCCACAAATCTCCATTGGCATCCAAAGCCAACAGATCATTGCCGGCAGTAATTACCTTAATATACATATCCCAGCCTGTACCTATCTTCTTCCGTGTACCAAAAACTCCATCCTCTGTTAGTGGATACTGCCACATATCTCCACTGTTTTCAATGGTAATCAGTGAGTTTTGGTAAGCAAAGATTTGTGCCAAACCAGCCCATCCGCTACCAATTTGTTTGATGTTTCCATAATCAAAGTCGCCATCCCCGTTTAAAGGAAATTTAGTCATGTCACCATTTGCTGCAATACCTAATAGCAACCCTTTGAATGGAACAATTGCAGAGAGTGCGCCCCAGCCCTGACCAACCCCTCTCTGGGCCCCGAATGCCCCGTCCTGGCTAAGAAAATACTGGTTAAGATCGCCTGCCCCACTTCCAAATCTTGCGATCAAGCGGTTACCACCAAAGGAGATAATTTTATCCATTACATTCCAGCCGAAACCGATCGTTTTAGGTGGGAGAGTAAACTGTCCGGTAGCTACATCAGCCTTGTACAACAGAAGATCGCCGGTTACCGGCGCTTTACGTATAAAATCGCCGTTAAAATCTATTAAAAAAGCACCTGCATCAGCGCCCATAGACAGCACTTTCTCACGCGGAACTTCACCTGGGGCATATGAGCCTGTAATCAGGAAATAAGTGGTACTGAGTTCCTTATTTAAAGTCACATTTCCAGGTGCAGAAATGCTTACCGGAAGCAGATAAGACTCAAATGCGTTTAGAAAGCCTTTGGTTTTGATGACCAGATTCTGAACTGCAGTTCCCTGTGCACCTTTGGGAATTATTGCTGTTGCCTGCTGAAGGGCATAACTTCCTTCGGGCAGCAACTGATAGGTGGTATTATTTTTCTGATTATAGTCGGCAACCATTTCGGCCGAAACCTTAAAATTTACTGGTATATCGGTTTGGGCCGCTAACGGACCACCCAGATGGGCCGCATAAGGCACTTGATAGTCCTGATCGGTTATACTAATCCCCATTGCAATTGGATTACTTACTGCCTGTGGCATGTACAGGCGTGCATAGGTATCGGCCTGCGGAATATCCAAATCCACTAAAACATCCTTATTGCAAGCAGTCAGGAATATAAAAGCACTTAAAAGTATTGAGGTTAAATTTATCTTATTCATGGTTTTAAGTTTATGGATCATTACC
>NZ_JBFTIZ010000516.1:0-1408 GCF_056395165.1 Pedobacter sp. 10L46_2 | reverse complement strand
GTTATATTCTTCCATATCAACCGTCCAGCGTTGTTCTCTGGCCATCAATTCAGTTAAATCTATCGGAAATCCATAGGTATCATTCAGCTCAAAAGCAAACTCACCTGAAATCACCATCTGGTCTTTCAATATGCTGTGAACCCATGGATCATCAAATCTTTTTTCAAGCTCAATAGCATTCTCTGCCATTAATACTTCGCCTTGCTTTTTAGTGTAATTATCAAAGCGTTGGATACCTGTAGCTAAAGTTCTTAAGAAAGAAATTTCCTCTTCTAAAACTACCTTTTGCACAAAATCCTGCTGCATTGAAAGCTCATCAAATACCCCTTTAAATTGCTCGGCCAATACAGGCACCAGTTGATTTAAAAACGGGTCTTTAAGGTTAAGGAAAGTATAAGCATACCTAACCGCGCGACGCAAAATACGACGGATCACATAGCCTGCTTTATTATTAGAAGGCAACTGTCCATCGGCAATTACAAACGAAATGGCACGGATATGATCAGCCATCACGCGCATAGCGATATCCGTTTTTTCATCTACACCATAATCAACCCCCGCATGTTTAGCGATGAATTGAATTAAGGGTTGAAAAACATCGGTATCATAGTTTGAAGATTTCTCCTGCAATACGCGAACTAAACGCTCAAAACCCATTCCAGTATCTACATGCTGGGCAGGAAGCGGTTGCAATGAACCATCTTTTAAACGGTTAAACTGCATAAATACATTGTTCCATATCTCAATAACCTGAGGATGGTCGGCATTTACCAGCGATTTACCTTCAACGGCTTTACGCTCCTCATCCGATCTGCAATCAACATGGATTTCAGAGCATGGACCACATGGTCCCGTATCGCCCATTTCCCAAAAATTATCTTTTTTATTACCTAAAATAATGCGGTCTTCAGGAACATATTGCTTCCAAAGCTCGTAAGCCTCGGTATCCCTTGGCAAACCTTCTTTTTCGTCTCCTTCAAAAATGGAAACATATAATTTATCTTTTGGAATTTTATAAACCTCGGTCAATAGTTCCCAGCTCCAGGCAATGGCTTCTTTCTTAAAATAATCGCCAAAGCTCCAGTTTCCAAGCATTTCGAACATGGTATGGTGGTAGGTATCTATCCCTACTTCCTCCAAATCATTATGTTTTCCTGATACGCGCAAACAACGTTGGGTATCAGTTACTCTTGGATATTTTATTGGGGCTTCTCCTAAAAACAAATCTTTAAACTGATTCATTCCCGCATTAGTAAACATTAATGTGGGGTCGTTTTTAACTACAATAGGTGCCGATGAAACAATATGATGTTGTTTTGATTCGAAAAATTTTAAGTATGCCTGTCTGATTTCCTTAGCTGTCATCCTTCTCTTGATTAGTGGAACAAACTTAGATAAAAAAAAAACC
>NZ_JBFTIZ010000515.1:0-1447 GCF_056395165.1 Pedobacter sp. 10L46_2 | reverse complement strand
TAAGAGATCCGCTCTCTAACCAATTCAGAAAGCAACCGCTCCGGAGACAGGTAAAGAAATTTAATATTGCCATAAATGCAATTATCTAAAAGGATATCGATCTCTCTTTTACCCATGCCTGCATAAATGGCCACTGCATTGATCCCATTATCTTTTAACCCCTCAACCTGATCTTTCATTAAGGCTACCAGGGGCGAAATAACAATACATATTCCCTCCATAACCATTGCAGGTACCTGAAAGCAAAGCGATTTACCTCCTCCTGTTGGCAATAATGCTAAGGTGTCATTTCCGTTTAAAACCGATGCAATAATTTCATCCTGTGATGGCCTGAAACTATCAAATCCCCAGTATCGTTTTAATATCTCTACTTCACTCATAAAAAGGTTAAGCCCAAAACTATAAAAATGAACTGATATTACTAAATTGCGGGCTAATTAACACCCGTCGCTTATGAAAACATCATTACTACTATTATGTTTCCTACCTATACTTCATTTCAGCTATGCCCAGGAAAAAAAATGGGATGTCGAAAAATTTCATGGACCCACTAAAACGTTTAATATCAGCACAGACGAGGGTACATGGATGAATTTGGATGTAAGCGCCGATGGTAAAGATATCGTTTTTGATCTTTTAGGGGATATTTACACTATGCCCGTTACAGGTGGCACAGCTGCGTTGTTAAGCGGGGGCGTTGCCTGGGATGTTCAGCCGCGCTTTAGCCCCAATGGGAAGTATATATCCTATACCAGCGATAAAAC
The DNA here is from genome assembly GCF_056395165.1 of Pedobacter sp. 10L46_2. Classification (NCBI taxonomy): domain Bacteria; kingdom Pseudomonadati; phylum Bacteroidota; class Sphingobacteriia; order Sphingobacteriales; family Sphingobacteriaceae; genus Pedobacter; species Pedobacter sp. 10L46_2. The sequence continues at coordinate 683 of NZ_JBFTIZ010000515.1, read as the reverse complement.
CGGAGCCGACAACATCTGGATCATGAACCGCGACGGGTCTAATAAAAGGCAAGTTACCAAAGAAACATTCAGACTGTTAAACAATGCCACATGGATGCCAAACAGCGATTATCTGATTGCCCGGAAGCATTTTACTGGCAGCCGTTCTTTAGGCGCCGGAGAAATGTGGATGTACAGTATATATGGTGGCGAAGGTGTACAATTAACCAAAAGAAAAAACGATCAGCAAGATGCGGGTGAGCCTAACGTATCGCCTGATGGCAGATACCTATACTTTAGCGAAGATGTATCGCCAGGTCCTAACTTTGAATATAGCAAAGACCCTAATGGTGTAATATATGCGATCCGTCAGCTAGACATGATTACCGGCAAATTAACAGATCTGATAGAGCAACCAGGGGGTTCAGCTCGTCCTCAGATCTCGCCCGATGGCAAAATGATGGCTTATGTTAAACGGATCAGATTAAAATCTGTACTTGTTGTACAGAACATCAATTCCGGCGAAGAATGGACACTAACAGAAGACCTTACCCATGACCAACAGGAAACGTGGGCCATATTTGGTGTTTACCCCAATTTTGCGTGGACTCCTGATTCTAAAAACATCATTTTTTATGCTAAAGGAAAAATCAAAAAGATAGAGCTCAGTTCATTGGTTATTTCCGATATCCCTTTTAAAGTAA
>NZ_JBFTIZ010000514.1:0-1451 GCF_056395165.1 Pedobacter sp. 10L46_2 | reverse complement strand
CTCATGAATATGGTATTGAACTGTTCTGGAAGGATAACCTGGCAGAACAATTAGATGGCTACGTTGATGGCAAATACATTAGGGGCAATGAATATGTCCTAGTTTCTATCCCTACTGTTTACAAAAAGTAAAATATAATACAATAATGTAGCTATTGAACTTATTGCAGCAACAACGTATGTTCGGGCCGCCCATTTCAGTGCATCAGCTGCTTTATCGTGCTCATAAGGTGTAGTAATATGACTATTTTCGAGCCATTTCAATGCGCGGTTACTCGCATCATATTCAACCGGAAGTGTAATAATTGTAAAGACTGTGGTGATAGCAAACAGGATAATTCCCACTAATAATATGGTAGGGTTGGCGCGTCCTATTAAAAAGCCTAGGCCCGCAAGTATTACCCATTGCGAGAGTTGAGTGCTGATATTGACAAGGGGAACAATAGCACTTCTAAATGTAAGCATACTATATGCAGTGGCATGTTGAACAGCATGGCCACATTCGTGGGTCGCTACCGCTGCAGCTGATATACTTCTGCCCTCAAAAACATCAGGACTCAGGTTTACAGTCTTATCTTCCGGATTATAATGATCGCTTAAATGCCCAGGCGTAGATATAACCCGCACATCATGAATCCCATTATCAGACAGCATTTTTTCGGCGATCTCCCTACCACTCATGCCATTAGCAAGTCCAATCTCACTATATTCCTTAAATTTACTTTTGAGCCTGTTGCTAACAATAAGACCTACAACAAACATAATTCCTGCTATCAGGTAATATCCCATTAATCCCATGTTTGAAACATTTTATTTAGTTAATAAACAAACTTGTATAAATAACAATTTAGATTCGAATTGGTTCGCAGCGCCACCTTTTAACCTTAATCCTATTTATGCATCTCAAAAATCTGTTCTAATTCTGCTACTGACTCATGAAGTAAATCTGCTGTTGCCAATGCAAGAACGGCCTCACTGATATGAAGCAAGTTGATTTCGTGAACTAGCTTTAAAATTTCTTCTTGCCTAAACTCAAGACGGGCTTTAAACTCAATTAAATCATTTTCTAGTTCTACCTTTACCATAAGAGTTAGAGATTAGTTTAGAGAAAGCAAAAATATTTATTTTAATGAGCAAATCATCATGACATAAAGATAAAAAAATGTCAATATATTCCACTAAATTATCCTATAAATCATATAATTCAGTTAAGGCCAGCATATAGCCAGCCTTAATCAAATAAAATAGCCTTAAAAAATAGGCTACTTTTTATATTCGGCCAATAAGATATCCATATCTCCCATTAGTTTCTTTACATCGGCATCATCAGTTCCGTCGTAAACACCTCTTATACGTTTCTCTTTGTCTACAAGTGTTAAATATCCGCCATGAACAAAACCACCAGGGGCCGATTTATCTTCTTGAGCAGCGGCCAGATAATTGCGTTCAGCA
>NZ_JBFTIZ010000513.1:0-1480 GCF_056395165.1 Pedobacter sp. 10L46_2 | reverse complement strand
CTTCCAGGCTTAGTGCATTTTTATATGTTTAGGCCAAATTCATCATTTTTATAACATTTAAACTATCAATGGATTCATCGATCAAGACATTTATGAGTAAAATAGAATTTCGGAACGCACATGAACCGGAATTTTTGCAGGCAGTATATGAAGTAGCAGAATCAATAATACCCTTTAGTGAAAAGAATTCTAAGTATAAAATAAACAAGATTTTAGAAAGAATTGCGGAGCCGGAAAGGGTTATCATTTTTAGAGTGCCTTGGTTGAATGATAAAGGTGAAGTTGAAATTAATCGTGGGTTTAGGGTTCAAATGAACAGCGCAATTGGTCCATATAAAGGAGGTTTGCGCTTTCACCCATCTGTAAACTTAAGTGTACTTAAGTTCCTTGCGTTTGAACAAGTATTTAAGAACAGCCTTACCGGGTTGCCTATGGGTGGGGGTAAAGGAGGTTCAGATTTTGACCCAAAAGGGAAATCTGATGCTGAGGTGATGAAATTCTGCCAAAGTTTTATGACCGAATTATATCGCCATGTTGGTGCTGATATTGATGTTCCTGCCGGAGATATTGGTGTAGGGGCAAGAGAAATAGGATTTCTGTTTGGTCAGTATAAGCGCATCAGAGGCGAATTTACAGGGGTTTTAACAGGAAAAGGGTTTGAGTGGGGAGGAAGTTTAATTCGTCCTGAAGCAACTGGCTACGGTGTGGTATACTTCGTTGAAGAGATGCTGAAGCTGAAAGGTGATTCTTTAAAAGGAAAAAACGTTGTCATTTCAGGTTCTGGAAATGTTGCTCAATATACAGCAGAGAAATGTATAGAAGTAGGGGCAAAGGTATTGACCTTGTCAGATTCGGAAGGTTTTGTTTATGATCCTGATGGAATAGACACAGAAAAGCTTAAGTACATCATGGAACTTAAAAACAGTCGCAGAGGAAGAATTAAAGAGTACGCAGATAAATTTAACTGCCAATTCTTTGCTGGCGAGAAACCATGGGGTATAAAATGTGATGTGGCTTTTCCTAATGCTACTCAAAATGAGGTGAATGAGAACGACGCTAAGATTCTGGTAGAAAATGGTTGTCTTTGTGTTGCAGAAGGTGCAAATATGCCATCTACACCAGACGCTATTCATGTGTTCGAAAAAGCTAAGATCTTGTATGCTCCCGGTAAAGCTGCCAATGCCGGTGGTGTTGCCGTTTCAGGGCTTGAAATGTCGCAGAACTCACTTCGTTATTCATGGGATCGCGAAAAAATTGATATTAAACTAAAAATAATTATAGCTCAGATTCATCAGAATTGTGTTAAATATGGCAAAGAAGAAGATGGCTATGTAAATTATGGTAAAGGAGCAAATATAGCAGGTTTCGTTAAGGTTGCTGATGCAATGATAGCGCAAGGCATTGTATAATACACTGAGCCAATAAAAAAGCCTCTTTACATTTAGTAAAGAGGCTTTGTACTCAGAGCGGGAATCGAACC
>NZ_JBFTIZ010000512.1:678-2177 GCF_056395165.1 Pedobacter sp. 10L46_2 | reverse complement strand
TCGAAACCCAGTGCGTAGGCAATTTCAGAAATGTTCCAAGTTGTGTGCTGTAGCAGGGCTTTTGCTTCTGAGATAATGCGCTCGGTAATGTGGGCAGTAGTTGGTTTGCCTGTAAATTCCTTAACCGCCCTATTGAGATAATTAGCGTGTACATTTAAAGCAAGGGCATAGTCTTGTGCCGTTTTGAATTGTAGTGGCCTATCGGTGGTTTCGACCGGAAATTGCCTTTCTAGCAGTTCAAAGAATACTGAGGTTAAACGGCCTGCCGCATTCTTGTGTTGATCGAAGTCGGCAGATGGTTGAATCTTTAGTGCTTCATGGATAATCAGGTTGATGTAATTTCTGATCAGATCATCTTTATAGGCATAATCGCTCTTTTGTTCCTCGATCATTTTAAGGAATATGGAATTCAAAAAATCTCTCTTACCTTCATCTATCTTTATTATGGGCGTACCTCCTATTTTGAATAAAGGAGAATGTTGTAAGCTCTCGCTCCGTTCCGAAGCGCTAAAAAAATCTTCCGAAAAAAGCACGGTATAACCTGCATAGGTTGTAGAAAGCGTCTCCCAGGAATATGGAACGTGTGGGTTGCCAAAGAACAGAATTGTACCCTCGTGCTCAAAGCTCCTGTCTGCATAATGGACAATGCTTTTTCCCGTTGTCAGGCAGATTTTATAGAAGTCCTTGCGGTTATAGATTCGTGTAGCATGGCTATCTGCCTCAAGTTGCCAAACATTAAAACCTTTAAGCTTTAGTTCAGTATTGAACTCTGATACCGGACGTTCGATTTTCGCACCCATTACACAAAGCTAAGAACTTCAAATCAACTCATCTAATCCAATATTCTCTTCTTTGTTGTAGTTTAACTCATGTTACTTCATAACCTTTAGGTAACTACTAATAAATTGTAACTATATATAGCATAATTTTGCTGGCAACAAAAACGAATAAATAATTAAACGAATTATAAACGACAATATACATGGGACTAGAACAAATAATAGATTCTTCGATACTGGACATTTTTCCACTTATGCCGTCAACAGGCGCCTGGCCATTTACAATGATCCGCATTGACCGCAATGAACTTTCAGATCTTGAGATGGATAAGCCCCTGTTTGCTCCTTTTCAGTTACTTGTGCTTAAAAGGACTGATTTTAATGATAAGGACCTACTTGATTACGCAATAAAATCTAAGGAATATCACACCATCCTCCCCCCTTTCAGATCTAATTTCCTTGAAAATTATAGCATCACGATAGGAAATGAAAAGGAATTACAGGAATGGGCGGATAAGACCACTAGTTTAGCAATTGGACTAGTGATTAACACCGCTCTGCTTAAGGGAATACAGTTTATTCCGATTGCAACAGACCTTTCTGCATTGGATTTGCGCATGGGACTTGTACAAAAAAAACTTAGGTCACACCAATTATTCGACGCCTACCAGATCGACCCGTCATTTCTGGTGTAGCGGAGACAGCATTTCAGCATTAGCG
>NZ_JBFTIZ010000512.1:0-624 GCF_056395165.1 Pedobacter sp. 10L46_2 | reverse complement strand
TAAAATTAAAAATCATGACATTAGAAATTTTAAAAAACAAAGAAGAATTAAGGGACTTAATAGATGCTTATGCTTATTTAAGTGATGAAAAAAAGATCTCGGAAGTTATGGGATTATTTACGCCAGATACCACATACAAAGTTTATATGGGTGACTTCTTAGCCGCAAATGTTTCCGGAATAGAATCCATGGAAAAAGAATTTAACGGACATGCATCGTTGGTAAAGACCTATTTTACTATGAACGGGCAGCATACGGTAAAAATTGATGGAGATACTGCGACAGGTGTTTCTTTTTCTCAACTTAAGATGGTAAGAGAGGTTGAAGGCAAAAATACAATAACTGATTATAGTGTTAAATACGATGACAAGTATGTGCGTCAAAATGGAAAATGGTTAATAAAGGAGCGTATCGGCTATTTTATAATTGTAGAGGATAGACCATTGAGTAACTAGGATTATCTTATTAAAGAATGGGATTTTGTAGTCCTGTTCTTTAATAAATATTTACTGCGGCTTAACCTTATGAAGGTTTAGATGACCTTTCACTTTTGATCTTTTCACGGTGCTGAATGCCCCATTCGGTCATGGCGGCCACAACCTTTTCAAGTGTATGGCTATAGGG
>NZ_JBFTIZ010000511.1:1246-2746 GCF_056395165.1 Pedobacter sp. 10L46_2 | reverse complement strand
GTATTCATATGTTTCGAATTATCTTATTCCGGAACTGTTCCGTTTTTCAATACTATATTTTAGTTTTCTCTTATTGAATTTCTGCATTATACCTGCTCTTTTTAAACCAAATAACAGAGCCTTGTCGCTGGTTATTTTAGTAGGCCTGTTTCTGGGGATCGGATTAATCACCAGCATCACCTATACCTATAGCAAGGTATATATGTTCCCCGATTTCAATAGCACTCAGGATGCCTACAACCACTTCTTTTTTAAAGGATTTACGTACTCTGCATGGTTGATATTAGTCATTACCATCTATGTAGCTCTTAAAAAACTGATTGTTAGTATTAAGGAAAATGAAAACACAGGTAATGATCCGTATAACCGTACTAAGTTAGAGGCAGTTTTCGGAGCAGCATTTTGGTTTGTGGGCCTGTTGTTACTAATAGCTACATCATCGCCGTTTGAGGTTATAGTATGCTGGACACTTGTGATTTGTTCAACAATAGCTCTTGTTATCTTTTCATTATACTATCTTATCCCCCAGGTCAAAGAATCTGGAAAGCGCTTTTGGAACTACTTCTGGAAGATATTTTTCATTACCATCGCATCTTGTCTGCCACTTGCGCTTATTGCACTAATGTTTAGCAACCATGCCGAAATGGCTGGTGTTGTAATAGCCTTCCATATCCCTACCCAACTCATTATAAGCGCACCTCTATCTTGGTATATTTATAAAAAAAGGAATGATTCTAACATAGAGCTTAACAGCTTAAAAACTGAACTTGGAAAGTCTGATGCGAGCTTAAGTTTCCTGCGGTCGCAAATTAATCCACACTTTTTATTTAATGCACTAAACACGTTGTACGGAACTGCTTTGCAAGAAAAAGCCGAACGTACCGGCGAGGGTATTCAGAAATTAGGCGATATGATGCGGTTTATGCTTCAGGAAAACCTACAAGACAAAATTTCCCTGACCAGAGATGTGGATTACCTTAATAACTACATTGCTTTGCAGAAGTTAAGAACTTCCCGTTCAGCTTCGATTTCAATAGAAACTCAAATTGAAGAGCAACTAAACAGTCAGCAGATTGCTCCCATGTTACTCATCCCTTTTGTAGAAAATGCCTTTAAACATGGGGTTAGTTTACAGCATCCATCGCATATAAAAATCACATTGCAGACCAAAGAGAACACCCTGTATTTTGATGTAAATAACAGCATCCACATTAAACCGGATAATGACCCCGAGAAACTTAAAAGTGGTATCGGCTTACAAAATGTAAAACAAAGGCTTGCACTGCTGTATCCTAGGAAGCATGAATTGATCATTAGGGAAAGTGCCAATGAGTTTTTTATTCATTTAACACTACAATTATAATAATTACATCAAGGCAAACTTATTAAAGATGTGTTATATTGTGCCAACAAAAGCTCTACTATTAGATAACAAATGATATTAAAAAATGCTGGCAATAGCAATTGATGATGAACCGATAGCACTGGATATAATAGAAT
>NZ_JBFTIZ010000511.1:0-1241 GCF_056395165.1 Pedobacter sp. 10L46_2 | reverse complement strand
GGATATAATAGAATCGCATGCGTCTAAAGTTCCGTTTATTGAACTCAAAGCTACATTTGTAAATGCTTTTGAGGCTATCTCCTATCTGCAAAACAATAAAATCGATTTAATTTTTCTAGATATAAAGATGCCCGATATTAGTGGCATTGATTTTTTGAATAGCCTAACGAATCCTCCAATGGTTATTTTTACAACCGCATATTCTGAACATGCGGTTAAGGGTTTTGAACTAGACGCTGTAGATTATTTATTAAAGCCATTTTCACTTGCCCGCTTTTTAAAAGGATGCAACAAAGCTCAAGAATTCTATAATCTTAGAAATAAGACAGAAAATGAAGAGCAACCTGCTGCCATTTTTATTAAAGACGGCTATGAGCAAATAAAGGTACAAATTGAAGACATATTATATATAGAGGCTTCGGGTAACTATACCCTTATTCACCTTGCAAACAAGCCACTTCTTAGTACTCGGATCCCTATAAGTGAAATGCTCCTGTTGCTTCCTGCAAAATCATTTATTAGAACACACCGCGCTTTTATAGTTTCAAAGGACAAGATTAGTAAGTATGATCGCACTCAAATCTGGATTGGCGAGCAAATTATCCCAATTGGGGTAACTTATAATCAATGTTTAAGGGAATTACATTAAATTTATCTTACAATAGTTAGTCAACTTGTCTTAACAAGTACTATCATTGTATTTATTTTTTAAGAGCTTCAATATTTATTAACTTAATATATGTTTAAATTATCTTTTAAACAACAAGTGTTAACAGGATTTGCTGTATCCTTGTTATTTGTTTTGGTATCAGCAATCACATCCTATCTAAGTATTGATAAGCTAAATCAAGATACAAAATGGCAGAGCCATACTTACGATGTGATCAATCTGATAAAAGACGTCGAGTTTCAGGTTTTAAACTCAGAAACCAGCATCAGGGGGTTTGTTTTGTCTGGCGACAAACAATACCTTAAGCCTTACGATGCCAATGCATCAAAGATTCTACCTACAATAGCCGAATTAAAGAGGTTAACAAATGACAACGCTGAGCAACAGATCAGAATTGATTCTCTAAACCAATATGCACACGCTAAAACTGAAGAGATGAAAGGGGTGCTTAGCGCTTATGAATCAAATGGGAAAGAAGCTGCCGTATCCCGTGTAATGGCAGGGCTAGGCCAGCTTTATAAAACTCAAATCTTAAAAACAGGCAACAAAATAATTGAAACCGAGCTTAACC
>NZ_JBFTIZ010000510.1:0-1511 GCF_056395165.1 Pedobacter sp. 10L46_2 | reverse complement strand
GATTATAACCTTGAGCTATTGGAATGGTTATTGAAACAGTTAAAAAAGGATGTAAAACTTAATTTTACTTCTGAATATATTGATGATATTGCTCCTGAATTAGACTACAGGACTAATAAAATACATTTTAAAAACGTAGATGATAATACGGTATATAAGCCTTATTTTCAAGTTTTTGACGATAGGGAAGGGTTTAAGCCAAATTTAAGTATTGTAGACTTGTTGTTTAACCAGGGACCACAATCCAAATCATATATGTAGTATGAGTAAACAAGCAAAACGTAAACATCATAAGCACAAAAAATATTCGCTGCCAGCTGCTGGATCTAGTCCTGGTGTTATATACATTGATGAAAATGCCTTAAAACCTGTAATTAGGTTGTATAAATACAATGCTGAACATTATGAGGTTAAGGAGCTTAGTTCCTTAAATAATGTAGCTCAAATTGTTTCTGATAAGAATTTTACGTTTTGGATTGAAATTAAGGGGTTTGATTCGTTAGCGATGTTTGAAACCTTATCCACTGATTTTAATGTAAATAAACTTGTCTTAGAAGATATTACGCGTACTTATCAGCGACCAAAGTTTGAGGAGTATGGTAGTTATGATTATGCGGTAAGCAGAATGCTCCATTTTGATGAAAATAAAGATCTGGATAATGTTCAGGTGTCATTTTTACTTACAGATAATGCATTATTTACGCTTCAGGAAAATTACGAGGATTGCCTCGAACCTATTAGATCGAGGTTAAAAGGCGGAAAAGGTAACATAAGGATAGCTGGTAGCAGCTATTTGATGTATGCCCTGATGGATATTATAGTTGATACTTATTTCGTGATTTTAGGTTCATGGGGAGAGGATTTGGATGCTATTGAAGACCGTTTGTTTGATAAACCTGATAAAACGGTGATGTTCGATACTCAGATGATTAAAAGAAACCTGATTGGAATTCGTAGAGTGGTATGGCCCGAAAGGGATAAGTTAAATGATATCCTGAGAAGTGATAGTCCTTTAGTTAGCGATCAAACGAAGCTCTATATTAAAGATGCTTATGATCATTGCATACAGATTATTGATGTTGTAGAGTCCTTAAAAGAGATATCTATCAGTAACCTGGATATGTACTTATCAATGATCAGTAATAGAATGAATGAGATCATGAAAGTACTTACTATTATCTCATCCATCTTTATTCCTTTAACATTTATTGCAGGGATATACGGAATGAATTTTGCCATACAGGATCCACTTACGGGTAAATTACTGCCTAAAAATATGCCTGAATTGTATGCTGCCCATGGATATTTATATACTATGATTGGTATGGGCCTTATTGCAGTAGCACAAATCATATATTTCTGGCGTAAAGGATGGTTTAAATAGGACTGATTATTCTTACCTTAGCGGCTTATGCAATCTTTCGATCTAGACAAAACAGACGTATCTAAGATTAAGGCTGCTTTAGGCGGTAGTGATGAGGAACTATAGGTTATTCTCGAAGAATATCACG
>NZ_JBFTIZ010000509.1:0-1539 GCF_056395165.1 Pedobacter sp. 10L46_2 | reverse complement strand
CCTTTGTGCCCATAAATAAAATCACTCAGAGTTTAACACTAAAAAATTCATCAGCTAAATGAAAAGACCGTTGCATAAAAACGGGATTCCGATATCCCCCACCTTAGATTATTTAACCCAGTCAGTAAATGATACAAAGAAGGGCTACTTTAAGAAAAAACGCTTACTACAGATTTCTTTACTATCTATTGGTGTTGCTATTGCAATTTGTCTAATTGCAAAAGTTCTAATCTCTCTTATAGATCTTATAACCAACATTGCATTTTACGGAAGTTTCGACTTAAAATTCAACAGCCCTGCAAACAATCATCTGGGGATATGGGTAATTATTATTCCTGCAATTGGGGGCATTCTGGTTGGATTAATGGCGCTATATGGCTCTAAAGCAATAAGAGGACACGGTATTCCAGAGGCAATGGAACAAATCCTTGTTAACCAAAGTAAAATTAAACCTTCAATTGCGCTTCTAAAGCCCATCTCTTCTGCTATTGCGATAGGTACGGGAGGGCCATTCGGGGCAGAAGGCCCTATAATAGCAACCGGTGGTGCTTTAGGATCTACATTAGGCCAGTTATTTAAAATCACACCTAATGAGCGCAAAATCATTCTTGCCGCTGGAGCTACTGCTGGTATGTCTGCAATATTTGGCACACCCATAGCAGCTATTTTTCTGGCCATTGAACTCCTGCTATTTGAATTTTCACCCAAAGCCATATTACCTGTAGCACTCGCTTGTATAACAGGTGCCGCCGCGCACCAGTTTCTATTTGAATCAGGCCCCGTGTTCCCTATGCCTGAACTTAGTTCACCATCAAATATGGCTCTGGGCATTTACAGCTTTATGGGCATAATAATAGGCTTTGTTTCACTTGGGCTAACTAAAGTCGTCTATCACATCGAAGATGCCTTTGAAAAATTACCTATCCACTGGATGTGGTGGCCTGCAATTGGCGGTTTGGCAGTTGGAATAATCGGCTTTTTTGCTCCCCATACCCTAGGCGTAGGTTACGATAATATCACCAGTGTTTTATCAGGAAAAATACCATTAGCTTTAATGCTGAGTCTTTGTTTCTTTAAATTTCTCTCCTGGGCAATTGCTCTTGGTAGCGGCACATCAGGAGGCACACTCGCACCATTATTAACGATCGGTGGCGCAGCCGGAGCCATACTTGGCTCAATTACACTTCTACTGTTTCCAAATTCAGGCATAAGCATTCCAATGGCTGCCTTAGTGGGCATGTCGTCTATGTTTGCAGGCGCTTCAAGAGCTTATCTAACCAGCATAACTTTCGCTCTTGAAGCTACTATGCAATCTCACGCACTGTTACCTTTACTAGGAGCTTGTACAGCATCATACCTGATATCTTTCTTTTTTATGGAAAATACAATTATGACCGAGAAAATTGCAAGAAGAGGAATATACACCCCCGATTCTTATGAACCGGATGTATTGAGGAAAATGACTGTGGTTGATGTACTAAGAGCAAATAGCATGGTTATAAGCACCAAAAATCGTATAAGTGAAATCAGGTCATTCTT
>NZ_JBFTIZ010000508.1:0-1544 GCF_056395165.1 Pedobacter sp. 10L46_2 | reverse complement strand
AAGCGAGCCTATTGAAGCTGAAAGATGGAGTGGGCTTATTACCTACTGTAAATGATATTGTAGGAAATCCAAAACAACTTAAAATAGTTGAACTTGAAGCTCCTCAGTTGCCAAGGGCTTTAGACGATCAAAATGTAACTGTAGCTATTATTAACAATACTTTTGCTACACCTGTAGGTTTAGTTGCAGAGCGTGACGGAATCTTTGTAGAAGATAAAAAATCACCTTACGTAAATATCATTGTCACCAGGGAAGGGGATCAGGACAGAGCAGAAATCAAAAACTTTGTAAAGGCATATCAATCTGCGGAAGTAGCACAGGCAGCCGAAATAGAATTCAAAGGTGGTGCAATTAAGGGATGGTGATGTAAATTAGTGTCAAAAAGTGTAAAGAAAAGCCATTTTATAGCAATGAAATTTTAAGGGTAGCGTGTAACTTCGCTTTAAACCAAATTAGATTTCACTGTATTTAGGAGTAGCTTTTTATGATTCATTTAGCGCGTGTATTTTTTGTAATTACTTTTTTTGTATTCTATTCAAGTTGCATTCAAAGCGTACACGCGCAAAGCAGTATCTATCCTCTGATTTCTGCAAAAAAGAAACTGACTGAAAACCCGTTTTCGCCCGATCCCCTTATTAATTATAGTTGGGATGATCCTAGAGCATCAGATGGTCTGGAAAGCTATAGCTTGCAACCAGTTAGCTGGACAACTTCAACTCCGGATAGTTTTAATACAAATGAATTTAAGAAGACCGGCGTAATTGCTGTAAATGGAAAAGGTTCAATTTGTTTTGATTTTGGACAAACAAATGCTGGCTGGCTTGAATTTGAATCTGACGACTTAATCGATAGTGTAACCATAGGTATCAGCGAATATAATGAGCCCGCAATTGTAAATAGTGGTGCATTACATCCGCTTAAAACAATGGCTCCTGTTAAACATGGGCAAACTTACCGGTTAGAATTAAATCCTGAATTTTATGAAGGAGTAAGGTTTGGCTGGATAAATGTGCTTTCTCATCAACAAAACTGGCACATTAAGAGTCTTCGTTTGGTTTGTCAGGTTAAACCTGTAAATTATCAAGGTAGCTTTTCCTGTAGTGATTCGGAACTGACCAGAATATGGTATACCGGTGCCTATACTGTTAAGTTAAATCTCCAAAAAGACTATTTTGGAGCAATATTAATGGAACGGAGCGACCGCCATTCGTGGACCGGAGATGCTTATCCATCGCAGGCAGCCTCAATGGTTGCCTTTGGCAATTATGATTTTGTGAAAGCCAATACCATTAATACGGCAGATCTGAATAATGGCATTCTAAGCTATTCTCTCTATTGGGTTTTAAGTCTTATTGACTATGTAAATTATACAGGAGATGTTGAATTTGCCAAAAGATATATCGATAATGCCTGTAAAAAACTAGATCTCGCATACCAGCATTTTGGTAAATCGCCTAAGTTAGGTTTTTACGGTTGGGACGAACGTCTCGGAGCAGGTTTTGAAAATCCGGATATCCACGAATCTCAGCGTGCTTATTCAATGC
>NZ_JBFTIZ010000507.1:0-1545 GCF_056395165.1 Pedobacter sp. 10L46_2 | reverse complement strand
CCCGTAAGTACGGGCAACCCTTACCAATAAGCGCTAAAATGACTGATGTTCCCAGCCACTCCTGGGTGATGCCAACTTTATTGAATAACGCTGGCATCAAGTTTTTGCAACTGGGATGTAATCCGGCAAGCCAGAGTCCACGTTTCCCTCAAATTTTTTGGTGGGAGGGGGCGGATGGGTCTAAAATCCTATGCCAGTACACCGCTGATTATGGATCCGGAATAAAAGCACCATCAGACTGGCCATCCAGGAATTACCTCGCAATGATTATGACCGGCGACAACCATGGGCCACCAAATCAGAAAGAAGTTGAAGCTATCATTGCTCAGATTAATAAAGAAATGCCCGGCGCAAAAATACATCTTGGAACCCTTGATGATTTTGCAAAAGCAGTAATAGCAGAAAAACCAGATTTGCCAACTGTTAAAGGCGATACACCAGATTCCTGGATTCACGGATTGCTTTCAAACCCACGGGAAGCAAAGATCGGACGCAATATTCGTCCTCTGGAATCTGCTCTTGATGGATTAAATACCCAGATGGGAATCTGGGGAATACCTGTTAACAGTATTGCAGCCAAACTGGATAAAGCTTATGAACAAAGTCTTTTGTATGCCGAACATACCTGGGGCATGAATGCAGAGTATGGCCCGCGTTATAGTTATGGCGAAGATTGGAAGAAATGGCTAACTGAAGCAGCAGCAGAACCCGAGCCTGAAAATGGCGATTTTTCGAAACTGAAAAACAGCAATGCACATAATACAAACACAGGAAGTAAAAAGAAATGGTTGCATTCTTACGATGTAAAACGGCAATACATCCATAACACCAATGACATTATAAATGCTGAGTTAACTACTGATCTTGATTTACTGGCCAAGTCAGTAAATGTGGCAGGGAAACGTTTGGTAGTGTACAATCCTCTACCATGGAAGAGATCTGGAATTGTTGAAAATCCATGGAAAAAAGGAAGTTATTTTTATGTTAAAGAAATTGCGCCTTCTGGCTATGTTGCTTATAATCAAGATGATTTAAAGGAAGCAACTATTACGAATGATCAGAATGCTGAATTCAATACGCCCTATTTTAAAATTGTATTAGACTTAAAAAGAGGAGGAATATCCTCTTTGACAGAAAATACGACTGGTCGTGAATTAGTAGATCAATCCTCTAAATATGTTGTTGGTCAGTTTTTGCATGAACGATTCAGTACCACTGAGGTTGGCCTATGGTTTAATGTTTATAGCAGGATAAAAGAGGGATGGGGTTTAAATGATCTAGGGAAGCCGGGTATGCTTGGTGCCGATAAAGCTCCGTATATGGCGTTTACTCCTGATAATTGGGGAATTTCAGTTACTCATTCAGATATTGCCGATGTGGCTACCCTAACTGCAATGGATACTAAAGGGCTTGCAAAGAAGTACACTTTAGTGTTTTCATTTCCTAGAAATTCAGCTTATGTTGATATAGAGTGGTTTGTAGATGGTAAAGCCCCAGATAAACAACCTGAAGGTGGTTGGTTGTGTTTTCCTTTTGCTGCTAAGG
>NZ_JBFTIZ010000506.1:0-1556 GCF_056395165.1 Pedobacter sp. 10L46_2 | reverse complement strand
GCTTACTTGCCTACGATAAGGTGAAAAATGTTGCTTATTCAGCTGTTGTTTTTTATTTGCTGCTGGGAATCTTCGGCATTATAAAAGAATCGATGCCAGTAGAGGCAATTATGGTTATAAATAATGACCCTAACAACGAACAGATTTTATCCTACCTCCATGAGAATATCTATTGTAGGGAAATGATAACAGTAAAGGCGGTTGCTTCACATTTCAACATTTCAATTAGATATTTCAGCAACTATTTTAAAAGAAACTTTGGAATAGCTTATCAGGAATACCTTGACAATTACCGGATCAAGCTCATCGAAAAGAGAATAGCTATTGGAGGGCTCAAATTGAAACAGATTGCAGATGAGTTTGGATTTACCGATGTCAGTCATTTATCAAAGGTTTTTAAAAAGCTGACCGGGGTAAACCCAACTGACTACAGAATAGCTAACACTCACAAATAATTAAAGCTAATATAACTTATCTTTAGCCGCAGTGGCAATGTAAAGACATTTCAGGCAACTTGTACTCGTTTTATGATCTTCGTCAATATAACTGCTGATCTTTAACCGATCGCGGAATACCTTCTTTTTCTATCGTAACATACAATGATGTAATTGCATATTTCCATTATCGCCTGTGCCCTGGTCTGAACTTTTGATCGGACCATCACAGTTTTCAGTATTTAAAGAAGCTTACCGCAATCGCATTGTCCTGTCATTTCCTGTTTCTTCTCATAAGGGCGGTCCCTTTTGTTATTCTTAAATAAAAACTTCAAAAAATCCTATCCTTAAAATGTATCACGTCTTCCCTGATTTGTATAACGGGCAGCTAAACTCATCCCCTAATTTTGTCTTATAATTAAATACATAAAATTATGAGCAATCTTAAAAAAACAATAGCAGTGATCGGAGCAACAGGCTCACAAGGTTCGGGTGTGGTTAATACCCTTGTACAGGAAGGTACTTTCAATGTAAGAGCAACAACCCGTGATCCCGAAAATTATTCGRGCAAGGCAAGTGAGGTAGTTTACGCTGATTTAACTGATTTGGAGTCATTAAAGGAAGCGTTTAAGGATGTTTATGGCGTATTTGTAGTAACCAACTATTGGGGAGGTGCAGACGAAATTGGCCAGGGCAAAAATGCAGTGGAAGCAGCAAAAGCAGCCGGAGTAGAGCATTTCGTATGGTCAACACTTCCTGACGTTGAATCAATAAGCAACGGTGAATTTGATGTTCCTTTCTTTACAAATAAATCAAAGCTAGATGATACAGTAAAGAATGCAGGATTTAAGTATACATCTTTTGTAGAAGCTCCATTCTATTTCCAAAATCTCGCCGCTTGGCTTGCACCACAGCCGCAGCAAGACGGCACAACCGGTTGGACGCTACCGCTCGATCCGACAAAACAGGTAGTCCATTGGTCAGACATCAACGATATGGGAAAAGTTGTGGCTGGTGCATTTTTGCAGCCTGAAAAAGCAGGCAATGGCAATTACCTTACCTTGGCAACAGAGCGGTACAGCTTTGACGATAGTATCGCAGTTTATTAATAGCACGGCAATA
>NZ_JBFTIZ010000505.1:0-1570 GCF_056395165.1 Pedobacter sp. 10L46_2 | reverse complement strand
GCTTTCTCCTAATCCGCCAAACTTATTGTGCTCTTCGCAAGTAACCACACATCCTGTTTTCTTTACAGATTTCAGAACTGCTGCTTCATCTAAAGGTTTAATGGTGTGGATATTGATGATTTCAGCATCAATTCCCATTTCTGCTAATTTTTCACCAGCTTCAATGGCTTTCCAAACCATGTGTCCGGTAGCAATAATGGTTACATCAGTACCTTCATTTACCATCCATGCTTTACCGATTTCGAATTTTTGATCAGGATCGGTGAATACAGGGATTACAGGGCGACCAAAACGCAGATAAACTGGTCCATGATGCTCAGCTATAGCAATAGTAGCKGCTTTGGTTTGATTATAATCACAAGGGTTAATTACAGTCATGCCAGGAAGCATTTTCATTAAGCCTATGTCTTCAAGAATCTGGTGAGTTGCACCGTCTTCCCCAAGGGTTAATCCAGCATGGGAAGCACATATTTTTACGTTTTTGTCAGAATAAGCTACCGATTGGCGGATCTGATCATAAACCCTGCCTGTAGAAAAATTGGCAAAAGTTCCTGTAAAAGGAATTTTACCACCAATGGTTAAACCGGCTGCAATACCAATCATGTTTGCCTCAGCAATACCAATCTGGAAAAAGCGTTCTGGGAATTCTTTAATAAAGGCATCCATTTTTAAAGAGCCCACTAAGTCTGCGCATAGTGCAACTACTTCAGGATTTTTTTTACCTGCTTCAAGTAATCCTGCTCCAAAACCAGAGCGGGTATCTTTTTTTTCAGTGTATGTATATTTTTTCACGAGTTTTCTATTTTTGTTTAACTGTGTTCAAGCTTGCTGCGCAGGTTTTCACGAGTTTTCTATTTTTAGTTAATGGTGTTCAAGCTTGCTACGCAGGGTTTCATTAAAAGCTATTTAATAATCTTTTARSGTACTTGGTAATTGGGCAAGAGCTAGTGCAAGTTGCTCGTCGTTTGGCGCAACACCATGCCATTTATGCGATCCCATCATGAAATCAACACCTGCRCCCATTTGGGTRCTCATTAAATTCAAGATTGGCTTACCTTTTCCTAAWAGTGATTTAGCATAATGCAATGCCTTAACTATAGAATCCATGTCGTTGCCATCAGAATTGATCACATGCCATCCAAAAGCYTCAAATTTTGCCTGTAGATTTTCAAGAGATAATACTTTTTCAGTAGGACCATCAATTTGCTGTCCGTTATAATCAACYGAAGAGATCAGGTTATCTACTTTATTAAAAGGAGCATACATAATCGCTTCCCAATTTTGACCTTCCTGTAACTCTCCATCACCATGTAAAGAATATACAACCGAGTGATCTTTATTTAATYTTTTTGCAAGGGCTGCTCCGATAGCMACAGACATTCCCTGMCCTAAAGATCCAGAGGCAATTCTAATGCCTGGAAGTCCTTCGTGAGTTGTGGGGTGACCTTGTAACCTTGAATTTAATTTTCTGAAAGTTGCCAGTTCACTAATGTCGAAATATCCCGACCTGGCCAGAACGCTGTAGAAAACTGGTGAAATGTGTCCGTTAGAAAGGAAAAACAAATCTTCG
>NZ_JBFTIZ010000504.1:0-1609 GCF_056395165.1 Pedobacter sp. 10L46_2 | reverse complement strand
CCTTCAAACAACAATAGCCTGTCTCACGATGCCATTGTTGCTATTTATATAGACCGTTTTGAAAAATTATGGATTGGAACCTATACCGGAGGTTTCGATTACATGGATAATGGTAAGTTTATCCATTACAAATACAACGCCTCAGATCCTGAAAGTTTAAGCGATAATAAGGTTTCTGATTTTCTGGAAGATTCATCAAATCGGTTTTGGATAAGCACCATGGGAGGTGGAATAAACCTTTTCAACAGAACCACAAAGAAATTTAAAAGATATACGCAGAACCTGAGTCTAATTAGTTCCGATTATGTATTTAAGGTACTGGAAGATTCGCATCAAAACATTTGGGCAGGTACATCCTATGGGATGAATGTATTGCCAAAAGGAGGGACAAAGTTTATCAAGATAGTAAACGATCCAAAAAACGATAACAGCCTGATCAACGACAACATTAACAGCTTTATTGAAGACAGCAGGGGCTACCTCTGGATAGGAACAAGAGATGGTTTGAGCCTTTATAATCCCAAAACCAAAACCTTTTACAATTATACCATCGAAAATGGATTGCCTGATAATAACATCATGGACATTCAGGAAGATAATCAAGGTGACTTTTGGGTAAGCACATCAAACGGCTTATCAAAGATATCGGTTACTTATAACAAAAAACTTAACCTCATTTTCAAGAATTTTGATGAGAATGATGGCCTGCAGGGTAAGGAATTTAACCGAATTGCCTCCGTAAAACTAAGAACCGGAGAACTTGCATTTGGAGGTCCTGATGGGATCAATATTTTCCAACCTTCTTTAATTAAATCTTATAATCAAACCTTTAAACTCTTTATAACCGACTTTCAACTGTTCAATAAGAGTGTAACAGCAAACACTGCAATTGATGGCCGGGTAATACTTAAAAAATCAATTTTTGATACTAAAGAGCTTACCTTAAACCACGATCAAAATGTATTTACCATAGAGTTTGCATCATTAAATTACATTGGCCCTCATAAAGTGAAACATCAGTACATGCTGGAGGGATTTGATAAGACATGGATTTCTGCAGATAATACTTTACGCAAGGCCACCTATACAAACCTTGATCCGGGCGATTATGTTTTTAAGGTACGGGCATCAAGTACCGAAAACATTTCTGATGCTAAACCGGTAACCTTAAGGATCAGGATACTGAACCCATGGTATACTTCTACATTGGCGTATATTCTTTATTTTCTGGCCATAGGCGGCGCATTGTACTATTTCAGATACCGCGGTATCCAGCAACTAAAGCAGCAATTTGCTGCTGAGCAGGAAAAACAAAAAGTTCAGAGACTGATTGAACAAGAGAAAGTAGAATCACAACGCTTGCTTGATAATGAACGTTTAGAAGCAATGAGGTACAGAGAGCTGGATGCTATGAAAATCAAATTCCTAACCAATGTAAGTCATGAATTTAGAACGCCATTATCTTTAATTCTAGCACCAATAGACAAAATCCTGAAAGGATCATCAGATAATCTGATTAAAGAGCAGGTCTCCCTGATACAGAAAAACGCAAAGCGTCTGCTCAACCTGGTAAACCAGCTGCTCGATTTCAGAAAGATGGAGCTTAAAG
>NZ_JBFTIZ010000503.1:0-1617 GCF_056395165.1 Pedobacter sp. 10L46_2 | reverse complement strand
TCGTAATGCAGCCGGTTGCCAGGCGGCGGAGACCGTTGGGGGAACGAATCTGACCGCAAAACTTGCTCAAGTCGCGTCCGCAATCGAACGTCACGGCCAAGTCGGGTACGGTCTCGGTGTGAACCGCCCCGGGTTTAGTGGAGGCTCCAATTCTTGAGAGAATGGAGCCCATGAGCAAGCAAACCAAGTTTTCCCCCGAGGTCCGAGAGAGAGCCGTACGCCTGGTTCAAGAGCAACGCAGCGAGCATCCGTCGCTGTGGGCGGCAGTCGAATCCATCGCACCGATGATCGGTTGCACGAGCCAGACGCTGTTGGGGTGGATCAAACAAGAGCAAGTCGACAGCGGCGAGCGCGATGGAGTGACCACGTCGGAGCGTGAGCGCCTCAAAGCGCTGGAGCGTGAGGTAAAGGAGTTGCGCCGCGCCAACGAGATCCTGAAGCTGGCGAGCGCGTTTTTCGCCCAGGCGGAGCTCGACCGCCGTTTGAAGTCCTGAAGGCCTTTGTCGATCTGCATCGCGACGCCTTCGGGGTCGAGCCGATCTGCAAGGTCTTGCAGATTGCTCCGTCGGGCTATCGGCGCCATGCTGCGCAGCTTCGCGAACCATCGCGGCGCTCTGCGCGAGCCAAACGCGATGAGTGGCTACGGCCCGAGATCAAGCGAGTCTGGCAGGCCAACATGCAGGTCTACGGGGCTGACAAGGTTTGGAAGCAGATGAACCGGGAAGGCATCGCGGTGGCGCGCTGTACGGTCGAGAGGCTGATGAAGCAGCAGAGTTTGCGCGGCGTAATTCGCGGCAAGCGGGTTCGCACGACGACTCCAGATGCGAAAGCAGTGCGCCCGCCGGACCTGGTCAACCGTCAGTTCAGGGCCCAGCGACCGAACCAGCTCTGGGTTTCGGACTTCACCTACGTTTCGACGTGGCAGGGCTGGCTGTACGTGGCCTTCGTGATCGACGTGTTCGCACGGCGCATCGTCGGCTGGCGGGTCAGCTCGTCGATGACTACGGACTTCGTTCTGGATGCACTTGAACAGGCGCTTTACGCTCGCCAGCCTGGCAACGATGGTTCTCTCATCCACCACTCCGACAGGGGTTCGCAGTACGTCAGCATTCGCTATAGCGAGCGCTTGGCGGAGGCGGCGATCGAACCGTCGGTTGGCAGCCGTGGCGACAGCTATGACAACGCCTTGGCCGAGACGATCAACGGCCTCTACAAGGCGGAACTGATCCATCGTCGTACTGCCTGGAAGACGCGTGAATCCGTTGAGCTGGCCACGCTGGAATGGGTAGCCTGGTTCAATCACCACCGGCTGATGGAACCCCTTGGCTATATCCCGCCCGCCGAAGCTGAGGCAAACTACTATCAGCAGCTTCAAATGCCTGCCGCTGAAACGCTATTAACTTAAACCAACCAGCCTCCACGGTACCCGGGGCGGTTCAAGAAAGATGAACTGCCAGGTCTATCCGGGGCGACTTTATTGGAAACAAGAGCGTGATCTGGGCCGCGGTGTGAAGATCAGAATCCATGGACTAACTTCAACGCTTCTGTCAGGGCGCAACGGTAAAGATGATCCGAAGGGGACGCTCTACCTCAGCCCCCTGCAGACGACGCTTGATC
>NZ_JBFTIZ010000502.1:0-1620 GCF_056395165.1 Pedobacter sp. 10L46_2 | reverse complement strand
CTATGGAATACTGTTAATTCCTTTTCTTATTGTGAATGGATTGCTTACCGGGACCGCTCTGGAGGAACCCGTAGTGTGGTATAACCAAGCTCAGATTATTGGGCTTAGAATCCTGACCATCCCCGTTGAGGATGTGTTTTATGGTATGGCTTTGATCCTTCTGAACCTTTTAATATATCTTCATTTGAAGATTAAATATCAGTTAATCAGCGGGTATTCAGGTAAACCCATATAGGTAATGTAAAAAAACCTTAATATTGTCAATCAAAAGAAAAATAGATTTATGATTATAGAACCTAGAATGCGCGGGTTTATTTGCCTTACGGCACATCCAAAAGGATGCGAGCAAAATGTAATAAACCAGATCAATTATGTAAAGTCAAAAGGTGAAATTGAAGGTCCTAAGAAGGTCCTTGTAATTGGTGCCTCTACGGGATTTGGATTAGCATCAAGAATAACAAGCGCGTTTGGATGTGGCGCAGCCACCGTTGGGGTTTATTTTGAAAAACCACCTGCACCGGGTAAAACGGCTTCGCCGGGATGGTATAACACTGCAGCTTTTGAACAACAAGCTCAAAAAGCAGGTTTATATGCTAAAAGTGTAAATGGTGATGCGTTTTCTACTGAAATAAAACAAAAAGTAATTGACCTGATCAAAGCTGATCTAGGACAAATTGATCTTGTAGTTTATAGTCTGGCATCTCCTAAAAGAGTACATCCAATAACTGGTGTAGTTCATAATTCGGTTTTAAAACCAATTGGCGAGACCACGTTTACCAACAAAACTGTCGATTTTCACACCGGAGTAGTTTCTGAGGTTTCTATAACCCCGGCTAATGAAGAGGAAATAGAAAATACAGTTGCTGTTATGGGTGGCGAAGATTGGGGTATGTGGATTGATGAATTAAAAGCGGCAAATTTATTGGCTCCAGAGGCAATTACTGTAGCTTATTCATACATCGGCCCTGCGGTTACTGAAGCGGTTTACCGTAAAGGGACTATCGGCAGAGCTAAAGATCATTTAGAAGCTACTGCTTTTGCAATATCTGACAAACTGAAAGACATTAATGGAAAAGCATTTGTTTCTGTAAACAAAGCATTGGTTACTCAGGCAAGTTCTGCTATACCGGTTATTCCTTTATACATTTCGTTGCTTTATAAAATCATGAAAGAGAACGGTACACATGAAGGATGTATTGAGCAGATGCAACGTTTATTTGCTGAGCGTTTATACAATAAAGGTGGTATCGCTACTGATGAGCAGGGCAGAATCCGTGTAGACGATTTAGAAATGGACAGCGATGTACAAGCCAAAGTTGCTGCACTTTGGGCCGAAGCAACTGAAGAATCGCTTCCTAAAATTGGTGATCTTGCCGGTTATAAGAGAGATTTCTTAAACCTGTTCGGCTTTGATGTTGATGGTATCGATTATACAAAAGATACTGACGAGATGGTTGCTGTTCCCGGATTGGTTTAAATTTTTTTAGTGGTGTAGCGTTTGCTTGTAAATATTGGTATAGGTTATTAAAACTAATGAGATAATTATGAGAACCAAACCATTAAAACTATTGATCCTTTTCTGCTTTCTTATAGTTGCTGCTATGTTTAGCAGTTGTGAAA
>NZ_JBFTIZ010000501.1:0-1626 GCF_056395165.1 Pedobacter sp. 10L46_2 | reverse complement strand
ATATATTACTACCCAAATCTGCTACAGAAAGGAGTTCAATTATGGGAAAAGTTAGAAACATCTTACAAGAAAAAAACAGTTCTACAATTTATGTAAGCCTAAACACCACAGTCTTTGAAGCGTTGGAATTAATGTTTAAAAAAACATCGGATCGCTTATGGTTATGGTTATGGATTATAATATTTCTTTACCAGAAGATCACTATAGTAAGCGCATCTCTTTGATCATTTTTTTGAAAAAGGATTACAAAAATGGAAGAAAGACAGATAACTTTTTTTATTTTCGGCCCACATCTGCTTTTTAGAAATACATGAAACCTCCTTTTACCTGCTTATATTACCTGGAAAATGATTCCGATTGCTTACTGGAAGTGAAACGCAATGACCTGCCTGCAAATGCAGACATTGCTGACATATTCAGATGGCTGTACATAAACAAACAGACATTTGAAATTTCACCCCTGGTTTTCCGTTCAATGGATTCATCTGGCGAAGTACAGGAACGTTTCTTCGACCAGGGATACTTAAAATTTAACGACCAAACGGGCACTTATATTGAGAAATTTAATTCTGCACAGCATCAGCTTGAAAATAAAACAGGATTAGCCATTTCTGATGAACTACAGCATATGATAACACGCTATCTTAATCTATAAACTGATTCTATTTATGAGCCATTATCCCATCAATGGCTTTATCGCCATGGGTTATGTAATCCCATGCCCTTAAATAATATCCCTTTTTAGGATTCAAAACCTCAATTTTTATATGATGATTGCCACTGGCTAACTGATAGCGCCAGCAAATTTCATGTCTTCTGGTTCTGTAAGCGGTAGGTAAATGAGCAGTTTCGACGATCTGCCCATCAACATATACTTTGGCTTTAAGTTCATAATCATCCAGATTCTGATCATTTTTTCCGGCATTGCCGCGCAAAACAAATCCGGTTCCTTCAAAGTCAAACTCATAAACATCATCAATATTACGATTAAGTGGCTCTTTTGCTACAGGATAAATTCCCTCAAAACCTTTCTCCAAGCGCACCACCTCTGGTTTTTGCACCTTAATAATTACTTCGGCATCACCTACTTTGCCATTATTTGCAGCAATTGCTTTCAAAGCATGCTGATAACTTGTTTCATACACTTTATTTAAAGACATATTTGTGTATTTGAAGTTCAGATCCTCACTACCATTTAATCCTTTTTTCCAGTAATCCGGAATTTTACTGTAGCCTAGTATTGTTCCCAAAATCCCTCCAACGGTAGATGGGTTACAATCAGAATCCTGTCCGGAACGTGTAGCTATTTCCAACGTCCTTGTGTAGTCTCCTTTTCCGTAAAGCAGCCCCATTACCACATAAGCAGAATTAACTTTCGCATCAATGTCAAACGGACTGAATATACCCTCAGGACACCCTGCTTCTTCTGACCATTTCTTCTGAACCTCGTACCAGGTCTGCTTCCAATCGTTTGGATATTTTTTATGCCATTTGATTACATCGGCAATACATTTATAAAAATCACTTTCTTTTGGTATGGTTTTCAGAGCCTCATTCACCACGTAGTTCACATCGTCAGATAAAAAGGCCAGACTGTACATTGCCCCAACATAAACTCCGCCATAC
>NZ_JBFTIZ010000500.1:0-1628 GCF_056395165.1 Pedobacter sp. 10L46_2 | reverse complement strand
CTTTTCCATCAGGCCCAATCAATATCTTAGATGGCGTACAAACGACATTTTCCTTCAGCTTGATTTCCTTATTCATCGCTTCAGTATTATCAATTTGTTTAAATTGTAATCTCGACTCCTTGAACAGCTTTTGCGTTGCCTCCTCATCGTCAGAAAAACCTTCGGCTATGCCAATTATCGGAAATTTGTCTCCAAACCGCTGAAAAGTCTCATTTAAATCTGCTACCATATCATAGCCTTCTGATTTTTTAAGTCCCTCTATTTGGTAGACAAAGACGATCCAATATTTACCTTTATTTACTTCAGAGTTAAATATACTCCCATCACTGGTCTTTACAGAAAAATATTTCGGTCTACTCCCTATATTAAAGTCTATGTCCGCTTTGTTAGCAGCGATGAATTGCTTCAAGCGCTCTTCTTTATTTTGCCCGTTGCAACTTAACAAAACAAGGAAGAGTAAAACTGGCATAAAAAGGGCTTTCATTTTCATTTCTGGTCGACAGTTGTGGCTGCTGTAATAAATAACCGGGCCCTAAAATCCGATAATATGATCGCTTGTATACCAAAGGCTGATATCCACTGAGAAGATCACAAATAAGACCAAACTAATGACCGGTTTTTAAGCGCTGTTCGCGCTTATCATTTAGCTTTATCCAAGATAGAGATTTTATTTGAAGATCGAAATATCCATACAGATTATGCTTTAGGAAAGTTTTTCTACTATGCGATTTTATTGACAGCTGAAATGTGTAATTTGTAAAAACTAATTATGATATAAAACATGGTGTTGGTAAAATCAGATGGCTTATGAATAATAAAATTCACATACTCTTCGCATTATTCATTCTTGCATCTTGCCATTCTCAAGACAATAAAATTGTTGATCTAGCAAAAATATCTAATGATTTTGATGCCTCAGAATTTTATCGAAACAAGATTAAAAAGACCAATGAGATCATTTCGAAAGACCCTAAGCGTATGGAAAAGAAAGAAGCCTTAAATCTTTTGGACAATTCTTTTTTCGTAAAAGATACTTTAGGTTATTATAAAACGGATGGGAGATTCCCCACAGACCTGTCTTTAGAGCCAACCAATGACTGGATGGTAAGAGATAAAAAACCGACCGAAATATTTGGCTATGGTTACAACGCGGTAGCGTATGATCCTGAAAAAGACAAGATAGCTATTTTAAATACAGTAGCATTTCCTAAAATGGACATGGTAGAAGACCGTAAAGGCAACTTAATGTATCTTGAAGTGGGAAAGACTTCAAAAAATACAGATGATTTCAATAAGATCAAAGCATACCTCAGTAAAAACTGTAAGCGGGTTGCTGTTGATGATAACGACCCCAAAGCTTCTTATTGGGAAGGTGAATTTTTCTATTATTATCTTTTTAAAGACGATCGAAAAGAAGAGGAGGTCTCTTTTGATTCACAGGGAAATAGAAAATCCAGATCGGTACACAACACAGAAATTAGATTAACGATGTTCGAAAAGTCTTACATTAAAAAAATGGAAGAACTGGGGATTTATTCGGAGGGATATAAATTTTGGAAAAAAACGTTTTGATGCAAACGAATTCATCAAACATAGGTGAAGATAATTATCATTATAATCAGTAATGC
>NZ_JBFTIZ010000499.1:0-2435 GCF_056395165.1 Pedobacter sp. 10L46_2 | reverse complement strand
GTGTATTGTATTGGCTTAAGTGTTGTGACTATTCAAATAAGATTATCTATTTCTAAAAGTAGAGATATAAGGTCAGCTTACCAAGCAAGTATTTTGTTATGGAACAAATAAATTAAAACTATTAATCGTTTGTTATATTGGAGCGTGTTTATAATTCCAGTTTAAATTTTTGCGAAATACATGATTAAAGTTTTAATAACAAGAAAAATACCTCAACGGGGAATTCAATTACTCGAAGAAGCGGGTTATAAACTGACTATTTATACGGAAAAAAGGTCCTTGCCACAGAAAGAGCTAATTGAGCTTTGCAAAAATAATGATGCTCTGCTAAGTGCAGGATCTAACAAATTAAATGCTCACTTTTTTGAGGAGTGCAGTCACCTGAAAGCTGTAGCATTGATGAGTGTTGGGTATGATAACGTAGATATTGAAGCAGCAACCTCTTATAAAATACCTGTTAGCAATACTCCTGATGTACTTAGTAATGCCACCTCAGATGTGGCCTTTCTCTTGATGCTCGCGGTATCCCGTAATGCCTTTCAGATGCATAAAAGAATTGAACGCGGTGGTTGGTCGTTTTTTGAGCCCACCGCAAATTTAGGAATAGAATTAAAAGGAAAAACACTTGGTGTTTTTGGTTTGGGAAGGATCGGGGTAGAGCTTGCTAAAAAGGCTAAGGCAGCATACGACATGAATGTCATTTATCACAATAGAAATCGCAATACTGAAGCAGAGGAAATATTGGATGCAAAATATGTTTCTTTTGATCAGCTATTATCCGAAAGTGATGGTTCATGCCAATCTTTCAAACGAAACCAAGAATTTATTCAATGGATCTGCGTTCGAAAAAATGAAGCGCAGCGCTTTGTTTATCAATACAGCAAGGGGAGGCTTACACAATGAAGCCGATCTGATTAACGCAATTCAAGATAAAACCATATGGGGAGCGGGTCTGGATGTTACCAATCCCGAACCTATGGATAAAGATAATCCCTTGCTTAATTTGCCGAATGTTTGTGTGCTGCCACATATTGGTTCTGCAACTGAAGAAACCAGGGACAAGATGGCCGTTATGGCTGCAGATAACCTGATTGCCGCATTAAGTAACAAAGTAATGCCGCAGATCATTAATCGCGAAGTTTACAGTAGTAATCATTAAATTGCCACATAATTCAAATTTCATGAAAAACTTACTTTTAAAAACGATAGCTGTTTTGTTAATCTTTGTTGCCAATTCAAATATTTCTAAAGCACAACAAATACCGTCTGCTCAGTTACAGAGCAATCCTTGGACTAAGAGTCAACTTATGGAGCCTTCTGTTCTGGCAAATATGATCGAAAAAGGGCAGAAAATCCGTATTTATAACATTGGTGTTGTTGAAGATATAAAAGGTGCCACACACCTTGGCGCTGCCAGTGAGAAACAAAATGTAGAAAAGCTGACTAAAGTAATAAAAGGCCTTCCAAAAAATGAAATGATAGTAGTGTATTGCGGCTGCTGTCCAATGGATAAATGCCCTAACATCAGGCCTGCCTTTAAAGCGTTAAATGAGCAAAAGTTCACGAAAGCATATTTATTAAATTTAACAGTTAATTTAAAAACTGAATGGATCAATAAAGGCTATCCGCTAGCCCAAACCGTTAAATAAAAACCCGTCAAATATTTGCTATATTAGTTCCTAAAAAAAGAAAATGTCTCGAAAATTAGTTCCGGCTTCTACGCTCTTCTTGTGCTTGATAACGTTGCTTGTTCAGGCCCAAACAACAACATCATCAGTTGGAATCACTCCCGTTAACGCTTTGTCACATTACCTGAATAACGGTGATAACACCTACAAATGGGAAGTAAAGGACTCTTATGATCTTGATGAACTGAAAGTATACAGTATTCTGCTTACTTCGCAAAAGTGGAGAGAATACACCTGGACCCACCAGCTTAGCATAATCGTTCCAAAAGAAAATAAGTACGACGGAGCGTTGTTGTTTATTACCGGTGGAAGCATAAATAAAGAAGGCATGCCAAATTGGAGTGATAAAGGCGATGGCCTGGTTAAAAGTTTTAGTGCAATAGCAAAAGAAAACAAAGCTGTGGTTGCCATACTCAAGCAGGCACCGAATCAACCTCTTTATAATAATTTAACGGAAGATGCATTAATATCATACACACTTCATAATTACAAAAAAGATGGCGATTACAGCTGGCCATTGTTATTCCCAATGGTTAAATCTGCAAAAAGAGCGATGGATGCCGTTCAGGAATTTTCTAAACAAAAACTACATCATAGTATTAACCGTTTCGTGGTATCGGGGGCATCCAAACGTGGCTGGACAACCTGGCTTACCGGAGCTTCTGATAAACGGGTAACCGCAATTGCACCAATGGTGATCGATATGCTGAACATGCCGGTAAGTATGAACTATCAAATCAAGGTTTG
>NZ_JBFTIZ010000498.1:0-1651 GCF_056395165.1 Pedobacter sp. 10L46_2 | reverse complement strand
ATCTTTCCCATCGTGGTCATAGAATTACTTAATCTATTTTTCCGCGCTGTAAAGTTTGCCTTGTCTTGTCCTTGTGTTCCGTTATCGCTGCTCATGAATACAAAAATAGACAAAAATTAGGTCTCTTCTTAAAATCTTTATGAACATTCCCACAACTTAAATTCATTCGTCTTAACATGACTTTCGTGAATTCGAACAATTTCCTAACAGCAAGATGTTGATAAGCAAAACACTCGCACTTAAAAATTAGGTTAAATTAATCGCAATTTTTGAGCTATTTTTGCGCTTCAATTTAAAGGAAATGGAAAACTCAAGAAGGTCTGCCAGACCTAAAGAAAATAATGAGTTCGTATTTGGTATACGTGCAGTAATAGAGGCTATTAAGGCTGGTAAAGATATAGAGAGTATTTACATACAACGTAGTTTAACTGGCGAAATTATCTTGGAGTTAAAACAGCTGTTAAAGGAGGTTGATGCGCCGGTGCATAATGTTCCGGTAGAGAAATTGAACCGGATGACCCAAAAGAATCATCAGGGAGTAATTGCTGTAATTTCATCCATTACCTTTCAAAAAATTGAAGATATCATCCCATTAGTTTACGAAAAGGGAGAAACACCTTTAGTTTTGATTCTTGATGGAATTACGGATGTAAGAAATATGGGTGCAATAGCCAGAACTGCTGCCTGTGCAGGAGTACATGCTATAATTGTGCCTACTAAAAATTCTGCACAGATCAACGCTGATGCCATTAAGACTTCGGCAGGAGCTTTGTTTAGTATACCGGTATGCAGACATCCAAATCTTCAAAAAACGGCATTGTTTTTACAGGAATGCGGTTTACAGATTGTTGCTTGTACTGAAAAGACCAATGATTTAATATACGCTCCGGATTATACAGCCCCAACAGCCATCGTTATGGGAGCAGAGGATGAAGGTATTTCGAACGAAATTATGAGAATGGCCAACCACCTGGCTAAAATCCCAATGCTTGGCGAAATCAGTTCATTAAACGTATCTGTTTCTGCAGGTATTATCCTGTACGAAGCGATAAGACAACGTTCGTAATAGTTGGAATGATAAGTTTAACTTATCATTCCTCAAATAAATATCCGCTATAGGCAAGTCCTTTAGCTACACTAATAAAATTATCTCCCGAATGCACTGGTGTATTTGGGAATTTTGTTTTAAAGAGGTCCTTGATTGCAGCAACCATAGATGTACCTCCAGTAAGGAAAAGGCTATCGATATCATTTACAGCGATCTGATGATTTAATAGAAAATCATCTAAGTAAGCACTTATCTTTTTAACATCTTTTTGAATAATGCCATTATACTGATCAATGGATACTTCATCGTTAATTTCAATATCCATTTTTGAATACTGAAACTGCGAAACAGGAAGTGACGATAATTCCACTTTTGTTTTTTCAACTGATTGAAAAAGAGAATATCCTAGATTATTGTCGGTAAGTGTAATCAGATTTTTGAATTTTCTATCCTGCTTAGAGTAATGATAATAGTTTTGAAGATCATTTTTAATCTTAATTCCATTAAAAAAGTTCATTTGTTCCCAGGAGCATATATTCGCAAATAAAGAAACCGGGACTGTAAGCATTTTTCCTGGTGCAGCTTCGTCTGGTGCAGCTTCGT
>NZ_JBFTIZ010000497.1:0-1658 GCF_056395165.1 Pedobacter sp. 10L46_2 | reverse complement strand
GCGTAGCTGATGGGAAACTGGTTAATATTCCAGTACCGTCGTACAGTGCGATGGGGGGACGGATCGCGGAAGATCATCAGGGTGTTGGATGTCCCTGTTGCTGTATCGAAGATGGCGCTTAGGCAAATCCGGGCGCGTAAATCAAGGGTATGGCACGAGCGAGCATTGCTTGCGAAGTGATTGGAAGTGGTTCCAAGAAAAGCCTCTAAGCTTCAGCTGTACGAGACCGTACCGCAAACCGACACAGGTGGACGGGATGAATATTCCAAGGCGCTTGAGAGAACTCAGGAGAAGGAACTCGGCAAATTGATACCGTAACTTCGGGAGAAGGTATACCCCGGTAGTGTGAAGCGCCTGCGCGCTTAGCATGATGGGGTCGCAGAGAATCGGTGGCTGCGACTGTTTATTAAAAACACAGCACTCTGCAAAGACGAAAGTCGACGTATAGGGTGTGACGCCTGCCCGGTGCCGGAAGGTTAAGTGATGGGGTGCAAGCTCTTGATCGAAGCCCCGGTAAACGGCGGCCGTAACTATAACGGTCCTAAGGTAGCGAAATTCCTTGTCGGGTAAGTTCCGACCTGCACGAATGGCGTAACGATGGCCACACTGTCTCCTCCTGAGACTCAGCGAAGTTGAAGTGTTTGTGATGATGCAATCTACCCGCGGCTAGACGGAAAGACCCCATGAACCTTTACTGTAGCTTTGCATTGRWCTGTGAACCGRYCTGTGTAGGATAGGTGGGAGGCTTTGAAGCGTGGWCGCTAGWTCACGTGGAGCCRTCCTTGAAATACCACCCTGGTTTGTTTGMGGTTCTAACCTTGGTCCGTTATCCGGRTCGGGGACAGTGCATGGTRGGCAGTTTGACTGGGGCGGTCTCCTCCCAAAGTGTAACGGAGGAGTTCGAAGGTACGCTWGGTACGGTCGGAMATCGTRCYKAWAGTGCAATGGCAWAAGCGTGCTTRACTGYGAGACYGACAAGTCGARCAGGTGCGAAAGCAGGACATAGTGATCCGGTGGTTCTGAATGGAAGGGCCATCGCTCAACGGATAAAAGGTACTCTGGGGATAACAGGCTGATACCGCCCAAGAGTTCATATCGACGGCGGTGTTTGGCACCTCGATGTCGGCTCATCTCATCCTGGGGCTGTAGCCGGTCCCAAGGGTATGGCTGTTCGCCATTTAAAGAGGTACGTGAGCTGGGTTTAAAACGTCGTGAGACAGTTTGGTCCCTATCTGCCGTGGGCGTTGGAATCTTGACGGGGGCTGCTCCTAGTACGAGAGGACCGGAGTGGACGTACCGCTGGTGTACCTGTTGTCTCGCCAGAGGCATCGCAGGGTAGCTATGTACGGAAGAGATAACCGCTGAAAGCATCTAAGCGGGAAACTTGCCTGAAGATGAGGATTCCCTGGAGGCTTGACCTCCTTGAAGGGTCGTTCGAGACCAGGACGTTGATAGGCTGGGTGTGGAAGCGCAGTAATGCGTTAAGCTAACCAGTACTAATTGCCCGTAAGGCTTGATCCTATAACCAGTGTGTCTTRCCTGGTATAGCGGTTCGCCGCCTTGTGCCTTGTTGCTGCAAGCACAACCCACTCTTTACTACACCCCTATTCGCCGCGCTGAGTCCTGCTCAGCCCGGCAACCCCTCATGCCTGGTGACC
>NZ_JBFTIZ010000496.1:0-1667 GCF_056395165.1 Pedobacter sp. 10L46_2 | reverse complement strand
TTCATCACCAGAATTCCCAAAAATAGCTGCAGATCCCGCATTAACCCATACTTCAGGCGGTTTGTTCAATTCTCCTATTGCCTTTCCAATAATTAGTGTTGCATCCACTCTCGAGTCAATGATTTCCTGTTTATTAGCATCTGTGTAACGGCAGTTTACAGATCTCCCTACCAGATTAATTATAGCCTTGCTGCCTTCCAGTTCCTTAGTCCAATTGCCTATGTTTTTGGCATCCCAAAGTACATATCTGATATCCTGTTCATTCTTCCTTATCGTTCTGGTCAGCACCACAATTTCATAATCAGGAAAGGCTTTTATTATTGCAGATCCTAAAAAACCCGTTCCTCCGGCTATAATTATTTTATTACTCATTGAATTTAAGGTTTAATATTCCTTTACTGAACTATATCGGCCTTCAACCAAAGGATACTTTTTATCAGATCTGTCTAAGACTACATAAATAGAATCTCTAAATTCATTAATTCCGTTAAGAATAATTCTATTTGCCGTGGGCCTGCTGTAGTGCAACACTTGCGTTTCTTCTTTGTGATTCTTGTTTTTGTTCTGCAAATAAAGGATATGGTTTACTGTATCTGCTTTATAGAAAAAGTACCTGCGTTCACCGGCCATACCACCAACCTCCCATCTGGTTACCCCCAGGTCACGGTTTTTCTTTAGCTTGTCTAACTGATCAGAATCTTGAGTATTTACCTGATTAAGTCTATTATTCTTTTTATCATTCTTTACACGGAGCGGAGAATAACCAATCATGCGGTCGGCAATGGCCCCACGATTGGTTTTATAGCTTAATGACGACCAACCTTCAAATGTTGCATCTTGCCAGCGTATGGAGTCTTGAGGGGTATAAGGAACTACCTTGTTATTTAACCTGTATTCTGTTACGTTATAATAGCCTTTTGCTCCCGCTAATCCGGGAGTACTCGGGATGTTATAATTGTTTCCGTTAAAAAAACCATATGCCCACAAACCAGCCGCAACCGGAACAAACAAGAAATTAAAAGTCCATTTTACACCTGCGGCGAGATTGCGCTGCCATTTTTCGGAGATAACCGGCTGATAACGGTAAGGTAAGATGTCTTTTTCATTTACCAGCAGATTCCAGATTTTAGGTAAATCGTACCACACTATAAATATACCAATAATGGCAAAATAAGCCGCAGGAACTGCTACACCAGCATCATAAGCATGGTTGGCAATACAGATGTTAAATGTTACCACAGCCGCTAGTGCCGCTCCCAAAGGAGAAGTTTTTCTATTTAACAACAACAGTCCGGGAAGGATTTCGGCGAATCCAAGAAATACAGTATACCAGAAAGAAACACCAACGTGCGACCAATATAACTTCTTCTCCGCCATATCGATAAATGGCGTATTTAGCATCCCAACTGTAGGGAAAACCATTTGCATCGGAAAAGCTTTCTTTAATCCCCATCCAATCATCCCATATGCCAGGCGATAACGAGCAAGTACCCGGATCCAATAATAAAGCTTACTATATTCTGTGGATTTCTTATCAAAAGCTGTCCAGATCAATCCTCCAACAATAGATCCTGCAAATAGCAGAATCAAATTAATATAATTTAATAACCCAAACACCCCTTCTTCTGATTCTATGGTTACAATCTGTGGGGGCCAGAACGCTACTA
>NZ_JBFTIZ010000495.1:0-1671 GCF_056395165.1 Pedobacter sp. 10L46_2 | reverse complement strand
ATATTGAACCTGGTCTGGAATTATGGTACTCAACCGGATGTTAATTAAAAGTTAATATTTGTGTGCTGTAAAATTTAATTTAATCATCTTCACGCAGAAATCCAGCCTGTCTAAGCTTCCGTTTACTTTAAATTATTAATGAATAAATTATTTTAGATTGTGATTATTGTGTTACGTTATTTTAATTGTCTATTTATCAGTTGTTTAAAACAAAGTATTAATTTTATTACAAAGTAATATATAAATGTTATAACTTTATTAATGCTATATCGATTTTCCTTTATACTCACAAGAATATGTTAGTGTAAGTTAACTTTGTTAAGCAGAAAACCAAACTAACCAAATTAGAACCATGTGTAATTGTATGAAATTTTATGTGCCTTTGGCATGTTCAGGCATTTTGTGGTGCACTTTGATCACGAAAGTATGAAGAGACTTTACTATCCAATTATTTTTATTTTAATGTTTTCGGCTTGTAAGCAATCCACAAAAGATGCAGCAAATGCAGTCGCCGAAAATCCTTTGTTTAAATTGTTGGATTCTGCACAAACCAATATTCTTTTTGCAAATAATATCAAAGAAACCTTCGAACGAAATGTTTTTAACTACCCGGCTTTCTATAATGGCTCTGGTGTTTCTATAGGAGATTTAAATAATGATGGACTGGAGGATATCTATTTTTCCGGTAACATGACATCGAATAAACTCTACCTGAACAGGGGTAATATGAAGTTTGAGGATGTGACAGCTATCGCTGACGTTACAGGTAGAACAGAGGGATGGAAAAATGGAGTCAATATGGCCGATGTTAATGGCGACGGGTTGTTGGACATCTATATATGTTATTCAGGTAAATATCCTGGCGAGAACAGAAAAAATCAACTGTTTATTAATAAAGGGCTAACAGAAAAGGGCATTCCTCAATTTAAAGAAGAGGCCGAAATCTACGGAGTGGCAGATTCTTCTTACAGTACACAATCCTATTTTTTTGATTACGATAAAGATGGGGATCTTGACATGTTACTGGTAAATGAGAACATTAGGGTACTTACCGAGCTTGATGATATTACTATTCAGGAACTTCAAAAAACTCCAGATAGCTTGTCTGGAACCAAATTGTTTAGAAACGAAGGAGGGCATTTTAAAGATGTTACCCTTAAGGCAGGCTTACATAGTTCAGTATTGTCATATGGATTGGCCGCGGCTACCTCGGACGTAAATGGAGATGGATGGCCAGACATATATGTTTCAAACGACTATTCTATACAAGATCGTTTATATATCAACAATAGAGATGGGACATTCACTGATCAATTGACGTCAAATCTTCGGCATATTTCTATGTATTCAATGGGCAATAATGTTGTGGACATAAATAATGATGGGTTAATGGATATATATACCCTTGATATGATTCCCGAAGATAATCATCGCCAAAAACTGCTCCAGGGATTTGATAACTATGAGTTTTTCGATCTGAATTTACGCAATGGCTTGTATTATCAATATATGCGCAATATGCTTCATATAAACAATGGTAACGGAACATTTAGCGAGGTAGGCCAACTGGCAGGTGTTTCCAATACTGACTGGAGCTGGGCACCTTTATTTGCCGACTTTGATAATGATGGCTGGAAGGATCTTTTTGTAACCAATGGGTATCTTCATGAT
>NZ_JBFTIZ010000494.1:0-1689 GCF_056395165.1 Pedobacter sp. 10L46_2 | reverse complement strand
CCCTGAGCATTTTGCTCTGGAAAGGCTTTATCGACAACAAGAATCCAATTCCTGTGACCCAGCATAGGCAGTTTCTGATTAAGTTGTTCTTTCCAGTTCTGATCCTTATTCGCAACATCTCCGTTTGTTTTGCTTGCAGGTTCCTGGCAACCAGACAAGATTACTGCTGTAGTAAACAATAAAACTGTAAGCAGTTTTTTAAACATATCATCTAATTTTTTCATGCTACTTATCTATCTATGAAAAGGTAATATTTAAACGCTCATTGGTTTTAACGCTGATCTTCTTATTGCTGGTAATCTGCAATTCGGCACCGTTCTGTTTAAATTGGACAGGAATATTTTGAGCGCCCAGCATTACGGAAACAGATTTTACAGTGCCTGAGCCTATTTTGTTAAAAGCCAGTTCCTGTAACTGCAACTCGCCATATTTCAGGTGTATGGTGTGTAATTGTTTAGCGCCTGTTTTTTTCTGTGTATAGCTGCCCCATCCATTAGCTGAAGTAAAGGGAGCTTTAAAATCCTCTGCTTTCCAGGCAGGCGCGAATTTGATATAACCTTTAGGGCCATGGTACTCAAAACCACATGCGTTAATAAAGGTCCCATAACTTGCCATAGCCCTTGCATAATGGTCGCTGCACTCTATCTCATTGAATGGGTTTCTTTTAGCTGCATGATACCTGTCGTGAATAAATCGTGTAAGAATCAGGCTCTCTTGTACCATACCTTCGGCCATCAGGTGTGCTGCAACCTGATGTTCAAATCCGCTCATACATTCGTGAAAGTACCCGAGTTGCCAGGTTACATTCTCTCCAAAAGGCTTAGGTTCGTTATGCGGATTGGTATTCATGACCATTCCACCCTCTCCTGGCAAGGCATATGGCCTGCCACCAACATGGGTTTTGATGTATGGGCCAACATCGGCAGTAAAGTTATATTTCCATAAGGCTTTTAGAGCAGCAATGGCTTTGTCTTTACTCAATACCCTTGGTAATCCTACCTGAAACGCCCAGCTTTGGCCGTATACCTGATCAATATGACAGGTATTATAGGAGCCCAGGTTTTTACGACCCTGAACCTTATCTGGCCGATGAATAAAGTATTCGCCATTAAACAGTTCTTGTTCCATATTCTTGCGACCGTTGGTTACATAGGTTTCACAAGTCTGTGCAAATGCAGTGTCGTTCATTTCCTCTGCCATGGCCTGGCCTGCTCTTGCCGCAGCAATACAAAGACCAACAATCCATGCAATTTCACCTTCCCATACTGCATCAAGGGTATTCTCCATTGGTGTATCCGTCATACCATCACCATTCTTATCCTGGTCTAACATGAACTGGGTTGCCTTTTTGATTTTTGGCCAGTTGGTTTGCAGAAAAGTATTGTTGGCACTCATTTGATGCTCACGGTAAAACCTGAGTACAGTGCCTGCTTGCCCGTCAATGGCCGGTCTGTTTTCGTTTTCTGCACGGAATATAATGGCGCCACTGTCTTCCTTAAACCCAACACCTAGATCTACACGGTGTCTCAGGTCGCGCTCCAGTTCAGGAAATATCCTGGCAACCGCTTGTGCATATTGCCATACGTGCGTACAGGTTCCGGCACAAGCACCAACGCCCTCCCAGCTCCAGAAGCGGCCGTCAGCAAAACGATAAGTATTTGCCGTTGCCAGTGTATCAATATTAATAAA
>NZ_JBFTIZ010000493.1:0-1705 GCF_056395165.1 Pedobacter sp. 10L46_2 | reverse complement strand
CATATGGCGACAATTGTCCATGAGCATT
This sequence comes from Pedobacter sp. 10L46_2, assembly GCF_056395165.1. Taxonomy (NCBI): domain Bacteria; kingdom Pseudomonadati; phylum Bacteroidota; class Sphingobacteriia; order Sphingobacteriales; family Sphingobacteriaceae; genus Pedobacter; species Pedobacter sp. 10L46_2. The sequence goes on along the minus strand of NZ_JBFTIZ010000493.1, from coordinate 1,677 downwards.
CCTCTCCAGCTAAAACGGGGTTCATCTTCTATATAAACACAAGGCAACTTCTTAACTCCATTAACTGGCACCAGTTGTAATAATGTTTGTATACCATAAAAAAGACCATTTTCGGTTCCTGCTTTTATAGCAACGCCATTTGCATTTACCTCCAGCACATATCCCTCTTTTGAGGTAACTTTTGAATCAATATTAAGGCTAATGGTTTTTGCTTTTCTTTGCATCCACATGCCTGTACGCAACTCGGGTTTAATTCCCGCAGTTTCTTCTATTGAAGATTGGGCAAAAATTGCCAGGTCTTTTAAATTAGCTGAAGGATAACTGATGTATACATTTTTGTCTAGCGTAAGACTTCCTTTTCGCTCTTCCAATTTCGCCGGTAAAGGAATTATAGAAATTTTGGATTGTGCAGACAATTTGAGGGTGCAAATCATCAACAGAGCTATTGATAACAGTCGGTTCATGTGTGGGTGTTTGGTCATTTAAAATAAAACAGTTATTGTTTAGTCTTGTAAACTAATGCTAGTTAACTGTTTTATTTTAAAATATCAATCACATACGTTGCGCAAACCTTTGCGTAATTTTACTAAAACTCTATTCTGTAATTTATAGTTGGTATAATACCTCCGACACCCCTCTTCTATTTTACCCCTACGCGGAAAAAAATTAAAGCATTAGCGGTTTCCTATCTGGTACCAAAAACTTTATCCCAAATATCAGATGTCACCCCATATTTTGTTGTAGAGTCATCATAATGGTGCAACATGTGCTGTTGCTTAAGTTTTTTCCAGAAAGCATTTTTGAATTGTGCATGATGCAACATGTAATGCGTCATGTCGTAGCATAAGTAACCAAAAATAAATCCGGCAAAAAAGCCTTCAAGCATGGCCGGAGCAAGTAACCATTTAAAAAGAAAGAAAAATGCCAGTGCCAGTGGTATGCTTGCAGAAGGCGGCATCACCAGTCGCTGTGCGTCGTTTGGATAATCATGATGAACACCATGAAAAATAAAGTGAATTCTTTTACCCCATTCAGACTTTGGATAAAAATGAAAAACAAAGCGATGAAGCACATATTCAGTTAAGGTCCAGATAAATAATCCTAACAGAAAATATCCAAGAAAACCTAAGATTCCATTTGTGCTGAATGAGACCCAGGAGAAATACCCTACAACCGGAACATACACAATAAGCGGTACAAAATATGGGACTTTAGATAAACCCTCAAAAAGTGGGTTTTTAAACATTCTAATAGATTCTCTAGAATTAGATACAAAATTCTTCTTCATCACAACTAATTTTTGATGGTTTTCAAACGAGAGTTCTAAATTACGGCTTTTCTTACACTTCCCATTACCTAAAATAAGTAATTTACCAAATTTTGATACTTCTTAATATCTGAATTTCATGGCTACATAAGGATACCAACCCTCATTTGAATGGCCCATTACAAAACGAAACACRGTTAAGGATGCCGGAGCAAAATATAAACCCGCTCCGTACCCCTGATGCCACACATCAGAATTTTCTCCTTTTCTCCATACCCTGCCCACATCATGAAAACCCAATAGTCCAAATTGACCAGGTAGTATATAATTCATAAAATTCGCCACTTTTACACGCAATTCTAAATTATTATACAAGCTATGTTGGCCACCAAATCTAAATTCTCTATATC
>NZ_JBFTIZ010000492.1:0-1710 GCF_056395165.1 Pedobacter sp. 10L46_2 | reverse complement strand
GTTCACACCACTCGAATTACGTGGATTACCCAGTCGGGTCTGGGAGTTATTAAAGGCCTCATCTCTCTGCATATTATTGGTGATGCCGCCTGTAACTCTTAGGGTAAGAGATGGAATAATTTTGTATTCCGCATAGCCGTTCGCGATTAATCCTGTGATCAACCGGCGCCGAAGTTCATTTTTAGCAGAAATCACCGGATTAACCCTGTAATCAGCAATTACATTATAGTCGAAGCCCGGATCAAATAGTTCATCATCAAGATTATTATCGTTACCACTTACAGGACGATAGCCCCATACTGCATAAAGCAGATTGGTACTGGCAGATTGGATTGGCGAGGCAGCATTAACTATACTTCCGTTAGATGCACTATAACTATAATTTAGGTTAACCCCAATTTTTAATTTTTGATTTACATTCTGATCAAGTGTAATTCGTCCCTGGTAACGTTTGAAATCGGAGTTTAAAACCACCCCATCCTGGCCAATGATGTTTCCTGAGATCGAATAACGTGTTTTATCAGCCCCACCCCTTATTGAGATATCATGACTTTGCATGGGGGCGTTCCGATAAATTTGATCCTGAAAATTAATTCCCGTTACATTTTTATAGTCGTCAAGTGTTTTCCCATCGGCTAGATAGGTTGTGTTCGTATTTGCCGGATCAAGCTCTAACTGGTATTTTACAAATTCATAGGGGCTCATTAAATCGATGGTTTTTGTATTTTTCTGAAAACCATAGTACCCATTGTAAGCAATCACCGGATCACCTATATTTCCTCTTTTGGTGGTAATAATGATTACTCCGTTTGCTCCTCTTGCCCCGTAGATGGCTGTGGCCGATGCATCTTTTAAAATATCGATAGCCGCAATATCTGCTGGATTTATGGAGTTATTGTTCGCATCTTCTAATGGAAAACCATCTACAACATATAATGGTGAGGTGTCTTGTGTGATTGAACCTGCTCCCCTTATCACAATATTATTTATTGACCCAGGCTGCCCATCGGCGCCTGAAACCTGAACACCAGCTACTCTTCCGGCCAGGGCCTCGTCAAATGATTTTACCGGTGCCTTCTCAAATTCATCCATTTTCACTTGCCCGACAGATCCGGTTAGGTCTTTTCGTGCGGTTGCACCATAGCCAATCACTACAATCTCATTCAATGCATTATCAAGACTTTTAAGAGCAAGGTTGATGATGTTCTTGCCGTTTAAAGGGATATCCCTTGATTGGTAACCAACGTACCTGAATGATAAAGTGGCATTTGCATTTGAAACTGTAATCACAAATTTGCCATCAGCATCGGTAGTGGCTCCGGTTTTAGTGTTTTTTTCAAATATGGTGACACCGAAGAGCGGTTCATTGTCAGACGAGGTTACTTTACCTGAAATGTTTTTGCTTTGCGCATTTCCAGCCGATGGTAAAGCCATTACCAATATCCAGGTAAAAATCACGCTGAAAGTAATGGTCCCACAAAGATTTAGTGGTTTGGTTAACATATTATATTTGGTTAGTGTAAAATCAATCCTATGTCTGATCCGGCAACAATTACAGACTCATATACAAACTTAATATAATTATATATTGTATACAATATATAATTATATTAATACAAATACTGCAATAAAACCACTAAAAAAAGATGATTATATTAATAATCAAATCGATATAGCACCATTTAGATAAAAAACCCTCAACGAAAATAA
>NZ_JBFTIZ010000491.1:0-2813 GCF_056395165.1 Pedobacter sp. 10L46_2 | reverse complement strand
GTATCTGTACCGAGTATAACGCTTAGCCTTCTGCGGTTAAAATCGAAAGGTATTTCATCAATCTTTTGATAGTTATCTGTTTTAATGAAATCTTTTAATTCTGCATGTTCCAGAATGGCAATATCAAGCAGGTTTTTTAATCCGGTTTGATGATAGCTGTTCAAATAGGCCCATTTTAGCACCTCGTCGTCGTCTTTTCCAAATACGTTAAGATGACGCTCCAGTATAATTTTGTCCATTGTAAGGGTGCCTGTTTTGTCGGTGCACAGCACATCCATAGCGCCTATGTTTTGTATGGCATTAAGTCGTTTTACAATTACTTTACGCTTGCTCATGTTTATTGCACCTTTTGCAAGGTTGGCAGTAACAATCATTGGAAGCATTTCCGGGGTAAGGCCAACAGCTACAGAAATCCCGAACAGAAGCGCTTGCATCCAGTCGCCCTTAGTTAAACCGTTGATAAAGAATACCAGCGGAACCATAATGAACATAAAACGGATAAGCAGCCAGCTCACTTTGTTTACGCCTTTATCGAAACTGGTTTGGGTGCGTGTGCCCAGAATTGCTTTGCCTATAGATCCAAAATAGGTTAGGTTGCCGGTGTTTACAACAATAGCCTTTGCTGTACCGCTTACCACGTTGGTGCCCATAAAACAAATATTTTCGAAGTCGAGGGTTGATCTGTTGTCCGTGGTTTTAAGCGGATTGCTGCTTTTTTCTACAGGTAAGGATTCACCGGTTAATATGGACTGGCTGATAAACAGGTCTTTAGATTGTATGATCCTGCAGTCAGCGGGGATCATGTCTCCGGCGCTTATAAAAACAATATCTCCCGGAACCAGGTCTTTAATATCTGTTTCTGTTTTTCCGCTGGGCTGTCTTAAAACTGTTGCAGTGGTTTTAACCATGCTTTTTAGCTGGTTAGCGGCTTTATTGCTGCGGTATTCCTGTGTAAACCTGAGCAGAGAGCTGAGCATCACCATAATGCTTACCACGATTACAGTTTTATACTCTTCCTGACCCGGATCGGCCAGAATTACATCCATTATTAATGAAATTATAGCAAGTACAATTAAAATTCCAATAAAGGGGTTTAAAAATCCGTTTTCATTGCTGTCCAGGATTTGAAGGTACTGGCTTGTGTCTTTTACGGCGATCTCATGTAATGTCATGGCATAATAGTTTAAGATTACTACTTATTTCTAATGTGCCGCAAAAGTATTGAGAGCTCTTGGGAGGGAAGGTTAGAGTAGTTTTAGAATGTTATTAGAAAACCATTAGAATTTTAATGGTTGCTTAGGCATGCTTCAATTCGATGGTAAATACGCTGCCCTGGTTCAGTTCAGAAATTACAGTTATTGTACCCTGGTGAAGGTTTATGATCTTTTTTGTAAGAGATAGTCCAATTCCGTTTCCGGCTGCATATTCCTGATTCTGACCCCGATAAAATGGTTCAAATATTCTTGAAACTGTATCGGCAGAGATGCCTGTTCCATTGTCCTGAAATCTTAATATGGTATGATCCATGTGGTAGGTTATGGCAATGGTACATTCGTGTTGCGCAGAGAATTTACAGCCATTTTCTATCAGGTTCATAAAGGCCACTTTAAGCAGGTATTCGTTTCCTTTTACGGAAATGGAATCGTCGTTTTCTATTTCTTTTTCGAATATGATGTTTACCTTATAGTCGGGGTAGGTGTGCAATACATCGTTTCTGGCATCCAGAAGAACTTCATCGAGACGGAGTTTTTTAAATGTAATTTCGGTATGGTCGTAGTTTGCCTTAGCCATGTCTAGCAGGCTGTTGGATAGGCGCACTACTTTTTGCGCATCGCTGATTGCATGCTGTATTGATTCTTTATACTCAGCATTTTGGCGTTCTTTACCTAAAGTAAGCTGAAGCTCGGCAAGCATTGCTGTTAGCGGGGTGCGCAGTTCATGGGAAATATTGGATACGAACTCCTTTTGGGCATCGAAAGACTTCTCTAAGCGGTTTAACATTGCATTAAAGGTAACGGCCAGTTCGGCAATTTCATCTTTGCCGCCGCCCTCGTTAATGCGAAGATCGAGATTGGTAGCCGTTATTTCTTCCACCTCATCTACCATATCAGAAACAGGTTTTAACGCCCTGCTGGCTAAGTACTGCCCGGCTAAGTAAATGAGGATTATACTGATGAAAAAGGCTACAATTAATGTGTATTTCAGGTTTGTTAGTTTGGCGTAACCATACTGATCGGTTGCTGCTGCGGTAATTACGTAATTGCCATTTTTATGCTGGTACAATAGGCCAATTACCTGCATTTTTCCCTGATAGAACTGTATTTGTTTTTCGGCTATGATCTTGTGGATCATATTTGAGTTTTCTTTTACCTTGTCTATATCAACAGCATCATGATAAAGAAGGTGAAATGAGGTATCGTATATGGCCACCTCTTCCTGAAACAATACATTTTGTGAGTTTCTGTAGATGAGTTGAAGAACCGATGGCTCTACTTTGGCATCGAGCAGCAGGTTAGCCTTTGTAATGGCAATTTTGTGCAGTTCCTTGTAATACTCGTCTTCTCTGTTTTGGCTGTAGGATAGGTATACTGCCATTGCAAAAACAAACAGCAGGGTTGCTATTATTGCGGTGAAGAGGAGACTTAGTTTATTACGGATTTTCATCAGCGTGGTTATTCTGATTTAAATATAAAGCCTAATCCAGGTTTGGTGTGTATCAGTTTATTGGGGTAATCTCGGTCTATTTTCTTTCTGAGGTAGTTGATGTAAACATCAATAAAATTTGTGCCTGTATCGAAATGAGTGTTCCAAAC
>NZ_JBFTIZ010000490.1:0-1746 GCF_056395165.1 Pedobacter sp. 10L46_2 | reverse complement strand
CAATGATTCCTGTATATAATTGTAAAGTATCTTTCCGCGTTCGGTAGACACCATTTTTCTCGACGTCCGATCAAAAAGCTTGTACCCAACATACGATTCCAATGAGCTTAAATGTAAACTCACACCAGGTTGCGAAACATACAACGACTCGGCCGCACCTGTGAGTGTACCTGTTTCATAAATAGCCTTAAAGGTTCTGAACCATTCTAAATTAACCATAACAACATATCATAATTATGATACAAAGGTATGATTTATATTATTTTAATAGTAACATATCTAGCCGTAATTTTGTCATCACAATTAAGAAGTAAAATCAATTCTATTAAAATGGAAACAAAAAAAATATTTGTAATTAACGGAGGACAGGTCTTTGGGCATTCTGGAGGCCGTTTTAATAAAACAATTTTTGATACCACACGTCAGTTTTTTAATGACAAAGAAGGATTTGAAATCAGATCTACCGATATCAATGATGATTATGATCCAAAACAGGAAGTAGAGAATTATGTATGGGCTGATATTGTTATTTACCATACTCCTATCTGGTGGTTTCAGGTACCTAACGGATTAAAAAAATATATTGACGTGGTTTTTACAGAAGGTCACCAAACCGGAATTTATCATAGCGATGGACGTTCATCTCAAAACCCAACTATTAATTATGGTACAGGCGGTATGCTGCATGGCAAAAAATATATGGTCACCTCATCATGGAATGCTCCGAAAGAAGCTTTTACCCTACCGGGAGAATTCTTTAATGAAACCAGTGTTGATGATGGAGCATTATTCGGTTTTCACCGTATGAATGCCTTTACAGGGATGAAACCATTGCCTGGCCTGCACTTTCACGATGTAGAAAAGAATGCTAATATTGTAGCCGATCTTGAAAGATACACAACACATTTAAACAACATTTTTATAAATAAAGAACATGAGCATTTATCTAACAGCAATTTCCAGAGCGAAGCCACAACACATTGAGCAGTTTAAAGCACTTTTATTAGCACTGGTTGTAGAATCGAGAAAAGAAGAAGCCTGTATTCAATACGATCTTCATCAATCAAGTGACGATCCTGCTTTGTTTATTTTTCATGAAGAATGGGCAAGCAAAGAAGCCCTGGAATTGCATAACCAAACAGCTCATATCAATAAATTTATTAAGGATTCTGTTGACATTATTGATGGCACTGTCGTTATACATGAAACTGATAAACTTGCCTAATATTAAATAGCTATCTCTGATAGCACAATAAAAAGAATAAAAAAATGGAATATAGAAAATTAGGAAAAACAGATTTAAACTTATCTGCTATTACTTACGGCGCCTTTGCAATAGGTGGCAATATGTGGGGAGGAAATGAGAAACAAGATTCTATTGATGCTGTTCATGCATCTTTAGATCATGGTGTTACAAGTTTAGACACTGCTCCTTTTTATGGCTTTGGCTTAAGCGAAGAACTTATTGGCCAGGCAATTAAAGGTAAAGACAGAAGTAAAATTCAGCTATTAAGCAAATTCGGTTTAGTTTGGGATGGTAGCAATAACGGAAAAGGTGAGTTCTTTTTTGATGCTAACGACAATGGAAAAACCATACCCGTTTATAAATATGCAGCAAAAGAAAACATCATTAAAGAAGTTGAGGAAAGCTTAAAACGTTTGGGTACAGACTACCTAGATTTACTACAGTTACACTGGCCAGATGCTACAACACCTATAAGTGAAACTATGGAAGCATTGGAAAGC
>NZ_JBFTIZ010000489.1:0-1747 GCF_056395165.1 Pedobacter sp. 10L46_2 | reverse complement strand
AATCATGATTATCGGAATAGCCCTTGGAATTATATTTCTAAGTTAATTCGTTTTAAAAATCACCTTACTATTATCTGAACTACTTACGTCACTAAAAAAGCGCATAAAGCTTTCGTATTTGTCAGCGGGGTACGTCCCATTATTCAAAACAAATTTTCTGTTATATATCAGCTTTTTACCCTCCATTGTAACCTTTACAGCATAGCTGCCAAATGGCGATTTAATTTCCCTGTCATTAGGTTTAGCTTCAATACTATATCCTTCGGGAAGGTTATATATTATCTCATCTTCATCTGTAAAGCCCCTGTTCACATATACAGGTAATGTTCTGTTTCTAACTTCTGGAATGGAGTTGGTTTTGTTGAACGCATTAAGTACCATATAGATCCTGTCATTTGTACGGGGTGCATACCTCTGAATAGTTAGATCTAAGGACTCTGAGGTTACAGGATTGCTATCCTTTCTTTGAGCAAGTTTAAGATTGTTAAAATCAATATTGTCAATATCATACTCTTCTTTTAGCAATTTTAACTGCTCAGATGAAGGCTTACTAATGATACGACGATAATTATCATACTGGGAGCCACTAAAGTCGGTGTGCAACTTGCCATTAACATTACCATCCTTATCTAAATTAAGCTCTGCCTTACGTTTTAGCAGGCTTGCAGCAGTAGTTAAGGCTGGTGTTTTTAGTAATTTACCACCTTCTTCTGTACAGGCCAATACAACACGGTCGTCGGTAAAACTTCCTAAATATCCAAACGGACTATCCTGACTGGTACATTCTAACCAGGTGGTATCACTTTTAAGTGGTACACATAAAATAATATGATTTCCCTGATCCATGCTTGCAAAATCGGCATCCATACTCTTTTTATAACTATCGCCATATACCACGCAATAAAGACTGTTTATACCTACAGCTTTTAATAAACTTTGTGTGTAATTTACCAGCGCTTTACAATCGCCATAAGAAACACGGTGCACTTCTGTTGCTTCAAAAGGTTGGAATCCGCCTATACCAATCTGCACACTAATGTATCTTGTTTTCTTCTGCACGTATTCATAGATCTTTTTTGCCTTCTCTTTATCACTGTCTAATCCTTTTACCAGGTTGTTCATCTCCTGAATAATATCTGGCGAAAGTGTTTGTCTTGTTTTTACGAGGTCATCATAAACCCACTTTCCTAACTCCTGCCAGTTGCTATAGCTTCCTTTATGACCATAATAAGTAAACTGTTCGGGTGCTATTTTCACATAGGTAAGATAATTGTCAGGATCAGGAGCATAAGGTTCACGCTTAATCGCACTTAGGTTAGTTACCTTCCATGTCCTACTAATAACCTTATCTGATTTTACTACCTCTGCATTCCCTTTGTAGTTGTATTCTTTTATACGGATTTTATCATCGGGCTTGGAGATGAAAGTGTAACTGGTTTTCTCTACAGAAACATCAGAATAGGGTGTTGCATACCAATCAGGGATGATCAGGTTTTGTTTAAACCTGATTTCATATTCGTAAGATATCGTGTAAGGATAAGTTAAAACATTAGGATTATACCTCTTAATCCGGGCATCTTCAAATAAAGAAAAATCACTAACAGCACTTTCATCCAGAAAGTTGCTTAAGGAAAACTTTCCGGCTGGTTTTCCAAAAGAATCCATAATAATTCCCTTTACACCTTTAATGGAGGTAGCCTTGTTGTAAAAGAGCGCTAAAGCTGCTACCTGGTCTCCGTTCTTATTC
>NZ_JBFTIZ010000488.1:0-1750 GCF_056395165.1 Pedobacter sp. 10L46_2 | reverse complement strand
GGTTGTAGGTGCCGGGCCTATAGGTTTAGGAACTATGGATTTTGCCAGGATAGCCGGAGCAGAGGTAATTGCTTTGGATACCAACATGCAGCGTTTGGAATTTTGCAGAGATAAGCTGGGAGTAAAGCATGTTATAAATGCCGTGTCTGATGATGTTTTTGAACGATTAAAATCAATTACAAATGGTGATATGCCTACGGTTGTAATTGATTGTACAGGAAATTTGAAAGCTATAAATAATGCATTTCAGTATATGGCCCATGGCGCTCGTTTTGTTTTGATAGGCTTACAAAAACAGGAAATAAGTTTTAGTCACCCCGAATTTCATAAAAGGGAAGCAACACTATTAAGTAGCCGCAATGCACTGCCAGTTGATTTTGAGCATGTGATTTCGTGCATAAAAAATGGGCAGATAAAGCCATTAAATTATATCACGCACAAACTGAAATTTGAAGAAGTGAAAGATAGGTTTTCAGACCTTATCGCTTTTGAAAACGGCTTGGTAAAAGCCGTGATCGTATTCTGACAGCAGGATACGGAAAACCTATCTGGGAAATGCCTATTTAGAAATTAGCTTTTTTAATTCCATCAATAGTTCAATATCTTTTTGCCTTATTTTTCCTTCTCTATTGGGAGGTGTGTTTAAAATTAAGATATTATTTTGGGCAGTAGTTATTTTATAATCCTCAACCAGTTTATCTATAGACTTGTAAGTAGTGTCTTTGGTGTTATAAAACCACTTTGAACTTATGCATATGGTGGATTCCCAGGGCATATAGTAATTCTCATTATTGTGAGAGAATATTTTTGGATCAGGCGTTGCAGGGAGGTATGGGTCACCTAGTCTAAAATCGCTTGGGAAGTATCTGATAGGATAGCCTTCTTTTTGCTGAGCAGGTAAAACCATGTGCTGATCAGGATTTCCAGGTGCACCTATAGACCAGTTAATTCCTATTTGGCATTGGGGTTCTTTAGATTTTATTGCTTTATAGATCTCAGCAGCAGGCCATCTGTTGTTTTGTTTTACCCAGCCTCCATCAAACCAAAACTCTACAACTTTAGTTTTGGACTTCTGAGTTATAGCAATTAACTCGTTAATTTGATTTACCATAAAATCATTATACGCTTTGTCCAGAGTTGTATCCTCGGTTTTCGCATTCTCATGTCTGTCCCATAAAGAGTAATATAATCCTAAACCGATATCGTACTTTTTGCATGCTTTTGCAACGGCTTCTATTACGTTAGTCTTGTTGGCAGAACTATTTACATCATAGGTGGTATACTTACTGTCCCAAAGGCAAAACCCGTCATGATGTTTAGTAATAAGTATTACATATTTCATCCCGGCATCTTTAGCTGTTTTAACCCATTGTTCTGCATCAATTGCAGATGGATTATAAGATGTTGGCGGTAATGTTCCGTCGGTCCATTCTTCATCATGGAAAGTGTTGATGCCGAAATGAATAAACATTCCGTATTTACGATTTATTTGTTCTAATTGGTATTTGCCAGGTTTTGAAGAGGGAGTGGGCTTTGTAATACCTTCCTGGGCTAGAGATAATTTTACTATTGCAAGCAATACTAAGGAAAATAAGATGTGTTTTTTCATTTAGTGGTTTAGGTTTTGGTTCATTTTGATGATTCACCAGCGCTGATAATATTAAGCCCGATGAATCGAAAGGTAAGGAAGTAATTTCGCAAATCAGGTCTTTTATCGCCACTTAAAACTGCGCAAACGTTTGTGTATAAT
>NZ_JBFTIZ010000487.1:0-1775 GCF_056395165.1 Pedobacter sp. 10L46_2 | reverse complement strand
GTGTTGAGGTGTAATCCACAATTATTGATTCTTTGTGATCAGGCAGAAACACCACTTCACGAAATGCAGTTAGAAATAGAAGATAATTTTAAAGATAGTGTTTGTGAATTGTTTATCGTAAATATCCAAAATTATGGAAGGCTTAAAAGCTTGTTTGAGACGTACAGGCCGGAAATAATATTCCACGCAGCAGCTTTAAAACATGTGCCAATGATGGAGCATAACCCGTCGGAGGCCATTTTGACTAACGTGATGGGCACCAAAAATCTTGCAGATCTGGCAATTGACTATGATGTAGAAAAATTTATAATGATATCTACAGATAAAGCTGTAAATCCAACAAATGTGATGGGGGCATCGAAGAGGATCGCAGAAATCTATATTCAGTCCCTTCAAAATTATCAAACTGATGTGGTTCATAGAACAAGGTTTATCACTACCCGGTTTGGAAATGTACTGGGGTCAAACGGGTCAGTTGTTCCACGATTTAGGGCGCAAATTGAAATGGGAGGGCCTGTTACGGTAACCGATCCAAACATAACAAGATATTTTATGACGATTCCTGAAGCAGTACAATTAGTGCTGGAGGCATCAGTAATGGGTAAAGGTGGTGAGATATTTATTTTTGATATGGGTGAGCCAATCAAAATTTTGAACTTGGCTGTAAATATGATCAAGTTAGCTGGGTTTATGCCTTACACCGATATAAAAATTTGCTTCACCGGACTAAGACCAGGTGAGAAATTGTATGAAGAGCTGTTGAATAAAACTGAAAAGGTTGTTCCAACTTATCATGAAAAAATTAAGATATCGAATGTAATTTATTATCCCTACGAATATGTACAACGAAATATAGACGAGTTATTGGCATTGAACTGCTCGAACAATGATAAAGAGGTTGTTCGAAAAATGAAGGAGATCGTTCCTGAATATGTTAGTGCAAATTCAACTTATCAGAGTATGGATGTAGTAAATGTGGAAACTGGAGATCTAATGGATGTTAGTGTTGAACCAGGCGTGAGCTGAGATTGCTGCTTTTAATATCTGTATATCTACCTAGAAATATGCGAAAAAATAAAGGCGAATTTATATGGGATCAAGTTTTAATGAAATCTCCATAATGCAAACCTGTGCAGGAATCAGTTTGTGGTCCTATTGGGACATGGACTTAGTCTGCCGTTTTGCAAATAAGGAGTTTTTTAAATGGTGTGGCAAGACTCCTGAAGAATTGTTAGGTATTATAAGCCTAAGAGTTTTGTTTAATGGTAGCTATCATGAACATCACCTGCCATACGTGAATAAGGTTCTGGATGGCCAGGTCCAAAAGTATAATTCAGAAATTAAGCTGATTAATAGACAGAAATGTTCGGTAACCATCATCTATTATCCTGATGTTGAAAATGGAAATGTAGTCGGTTTTTTTGCAAACATTTATAATAAAAATTTACCCGGATTGATGGATGAGAAACTTCTGGGCGATCAATTTAACATTAATCATGAAGCAATGCTGGGCCATGATACAGCAAGTAATAAGAGCCATCAGATTGCGGATTATCTTGGAACAGTCATTCTGTCTGGTTTTCCCAAGGTTGAGCACCTTTCGATTTTACACAATATTTCGGTTTCTAAATTGATGCGTGATTTTAAAACCACTTATCAAACAAGCCCCTATCTTTATTTCAGACGCTTGCAAATGGAATTTGCCGAACAGTACATAAGCAGGACAGGCTGCAGTAAAAAACAGATGGCCTTTATGCTTGGTTTTTCAAATCCCC
>NZ_JBFTIZ010000486.1:0-1784 GCF_056395165.1 Pedobacter sp. 10L46_2 | reverse complement strand
GCTATAAAAAGATTTTTAATAAGGTGCATGATCTTACTGTATTGGCAGGGTATACCATGCAAGGAAATAAAACGGGAGTAAATGGCTTTGCTGCTCTCAACGTACCTAATGAATCATTAGGCCTTGATGGTTTAGATGAATCGCCTTCCCTGATCGGTACTTCATTAAGTTCCAGATGGGGCCTTTTGTCGTACCTCGGGCGCATAAATTATAATTATAAATCAAAATATTACTTTACTGCGTCTTTCCGTTCCGATGGATCTTCAAAATTCGCACAGGGGAAGCGCTGGGGGTATTTTCCTTCTGGTGCACTATCATGGCGGATGAGTGCTGAGGAGTTTATGAAGAAATTTACATTTATTTCTGATGCTAAACTACGTTTAAGTTACGGCGAGACAGGCAACAATAGGGTTGCCGACTTTTCCTATCTCGACCAGATCACACAACCCAATTCCGCGGGTTATTCCTATGGCAATGGCTCGCCTTCTAAAGGAGCTATCTTAAGTGCTTTTGGAAATGCCAACTTAAAATGGGAAACTACAAAACAAGTGAATATTGGTTATGATTTAAGCCTTTTTAAACAACGTGTAAATGTAACTCTTGACATTTACAGAAAAACAACCCATGATCTGTTATTGCAGGCCCTTTTGCCTTATACCACCGGATTGTCTGATGCCTATAAAAACGTAGGGAAAATGCAAAATCAAGGTCTTGAAATCTCACTGAGCACGGTTAATATTCATGGGAAGGAATTTAACTGGAGTTCAAGTTTTAACATCAGTTTCAATAGAAACAAAGTACTGGCACTTTCTGAGAACCAAACTTCTTTAAAAAGTCCGGTAGGTTTTGATCAAAAATGGAATGCGCTTTCTCCTTACATAGCCCTTCTTGGACAGCCAGTAGGGCAATTTTATGGTGCAATTTGGGATGGTGTTTATCAGTATGAAGATTTTGATAAGAACCCCCAAGGCGTTTATACGCTTAAAGAAAATATTCCCAGAAATGGAAATCCTACGGTGCAACCAGGCGATATCAAATATAAAGACCTTGATGGCGATGGAAATGTTAATGCAAATGATTTTACGGTAATTGGACGCGGTCTTCCTAAGCATACAGGTGGTTTATCAAATAATTTTTCTTATAAAGGATTTGATCTTAATGTATTTCTTCAATGGTCATACGGAAACGACATCATCAACGCTAACCGTATGCTATTTGATGGCAACGGAAAGCAATCCAGGTTTTTCAATCAGTACGCAAGTTATGCCAATAGATGGCAGCCAGATAATCCTAGTAATACTTTGTTTCGAACCGGAGGGCAGGGACCATTTTATTACTCAAGCAGGGTAGTTGAAGATGGGTCTTACCTCCGGTTAAAAACGATATCACTGGGCTATAATTTTCCATCAAGAATATTCCAAAAAGCTCAGCTTAAAAGTTTAAGGATTTACGCTTCTGCTCAAAATATTGCAACATGGACAAATTATTCCGGACCAGATCCTGAAGTGTCCGTCCGAAATTCCACCCTTACCCCCGGATTTGATTTTTCTGCTTATCCCCGGGCAAGCACGCTCATATTCGGATTAAACCTATCATTCTAACTGATCTATTATAAAAGTATGAAACTGATAAAATATTTTTACTTCACCATGCTGGTGGCAGCAGCTACTTCCTGCCAGAAAGTGCTGGATACCAACCCAACGGATTTTATTAACCCAGACGCTTATTACAAAACCCCGGAGCAGTTACAAAGTGCCCTCAATGGTATATACACTTCATTGGGC
>NZ_JBFTIZ010000485.1:0-1794 GCF_056395165.1 Pedobacter sp. 10L46_2 | reverse complement strand
AGGCAAGCCCGTCTCTTGCGGCCTGCAAAAAACCGCGGGGTTTTTGCTCTGGTGCTTACGGACTGGTGTGGCTGTTTGTTCGTACTGTCGATTTAGGAGTGTTATGGAGTCGGTTGAAATGACTCTAATTCTCATTGAGACCCCTGCCGGTTCTATATACTCATGAAACCAATTTTAGTTTTCATACCCGTCAATCTACGAACATTTATTGAGTACATTTCTATCTCACTTTAGGGCTGTAGAAGTAGTCTCGATTACTTTGTTTATAATGCATAATAATATTAAACATAAGTTCGAGAGGATATCGTTTGTTGGATTTGCGTGCATATTTTGGCTCACCCCATGGTCGTGCAAGCAGCCTCTTGTCCCGTTTAACTGAAAAACAACTAGCTGCCTCCGTTGGCAATCTCTTAAAAGAAACTTGTTCTGTTTCCAATAATACGAGCGCCCCCATCGATTGTATATTTATCAAATTTAGTGAGTGCATATTTTGCCTCATTCTGCGGCTTTATAAGCAGCCTCTTATGCTAATTTTTTCTGATCAATATATCCAAAGCGATTTGAAATAAGCTACCCCGGCATGGTATGTTCACGATGGAGCAGGCAAATAGTACTGCCAAATACTACCAGGAACTTAGTGAGTAAGATTCTAGTCTCACCCAATGGCTGTACAAGAAGCCTCTTATTTCTATACAAACAGCCCGTTATTTCGTGGTATTGGAAAATGATAAGCCATCCTAATGGCATACTTATCAATCCAAACCTACCATTCTAGCCCTGATAATACAAGAGGACCCACCGGTTGTATTTATAATTAAATTTAGCGATTGCATAATTTGCCTCGCCCTACGGCTGTACAAGCAGCCTCAAAAGTTTTTATTGAAACAATCATTCTAATTTGAAATGATATTAAACTGAATCTGGCACCGCGGCAGTCTAACTTTCAAGAATACAATAGAGCCCATGGTGGTTGTATTATCTTTTAGACTTAGTGAGTACATCTTGTCTCACCCTATGGCTGTACAAGCAACCTCTGATGCTAATTTTTTCCTGATCTAATCTATTCAAGGGGATTTTAATAAGCTACCCCGGCATGGTATGTTCGCGATGGAGCAGGCAATGGTACTGCCAACTACTGTCAGGAACTTAGTGAGCACAGTTTTAGTCTCACCCTATGGCTGTACAAGCAGCCTCTTATTTCTATACAAACAGCCTGGTATCCGTGGCATTCGAAAAGAGATAAAATTTTCCCGGATGGCATATCTATCAATCCGGGATCTAATCAATTACCAGGATCTACATTTTGTCATGCCTAGAGCATATGTGTTTCTGAAACGGACTTACAATAGAGCATTGCGCATTGCTTTCAAAATAGGAGATGTCAACTCATAGACATTTCTACCTAAGCAATTCGGTGAGTGTTAAAGTAACCTCACCCTATGGCTGTGCAAACAGCCTCCATACTAAATAGCTTCCTCTCAAAGAACTAAACTTATCACCATCAGGACTGGCCTGAGCCTGATACTTCTATTCAACTACTAGCTGAATGCCCGCTCTGTCCGCTTTATAGGCAATTTTTTCTTTCAGGCTGTAATAACTCCAGTTCTGCAATAAGAATGGATCTTCCTTCGCTATTTCTTCCTTTAGTTCCTGATTGACGAGAATAAGGGTTGCCGCCTCATGCTTTACACAGAGGTCTATCAGCATGCGGCTATACACATGGAGTTTATAGTCAATATATTTTCTTTCCTGATGCTGGTAGTCTTCCAGGCTTTTCCTTTTTCGCTTTCGTCC
>NZ_JBFTIZ010000484.1:0-1803 GCF_056395165.1 Pedobacter sp. 10L46_2 | reverse complement strand
GGCCGTCATGGCTTGCTAACTTTGACTTACAACATTCAGAATTTTGGCGGCAAGGTTGGTGTCAGAGATACCTTTTTTAGATTCTAATTTAATCAATCAATGCTTGCTTTTCAGGATCATTTAAATACTCAAACATTAAGTCAATTTGCCCGGCCAGCACCCTGTCTTCCGAAAGCTCCGGTAAATCATCTTGTTTGAAAAAGCCCATATCTAAAATATCAAATGCCTGGTTGTATTCTCCGCTTGTAATTTCACACTGAATAAAGATCTTGTATACGTAATCTAATTGAGGAGGATGTGGATGGCAGCGTTTATCCAACACAGCTAATAGCTTTATCGGTTTAACATTAAAGCCCGTTTCTTCTAAAGCTTCTTTTACAGCGGCTTCCGTTGGAGACTGTCCGATATCTGCCCATCCGCCTGGCAGAGACCATTTGCCATCTGCTTTCTCTTTGACCAGCAAAATCTCATTTTTGTGGTCAAAAATAACTGCCCGTATATCTACTTTGGGGGTGATATATTCCTTTGCTGCGCTAAAATAGCCAGCTAACTGATCTGATGGTAATCCGGTTGCCATGTTCATCATTTCTAAACTGATCTGCTCCAATTCCCGATACCGATCTGTATCATATTCATTGTTGGCATAAGTTAAACCCAAATGGGCAATAGACCTGAGGCGCTTGGCATAATTTAAAATCGTTGACGACATAATATTAAAGGAGTTTTATCCCGGCTTTCCGGTAAGGTTGTAATAATAAATCTTCGGGATCCAGATTGGTGATCATCAGGTCGATAACATCTGTTTTACATATTTCAATGGTCGATACTGCATTCAGCTTTTCTGTGGTAGGTACAACGATCAACTGGTCGCTCATTTCGCTAATCCGTGTTTTAACGTCCGCTTCTTCCAGTACAGGGTCCGTTACACCCTGATCGATATGCAGACTATGTACACCGAGTACGCTGATATCTGCGTGAAGGGTATTGTACTTTTTAAGCACATCGAAACCGGTAGAAACTTTCGACTTTTTGGAAGCTTTCCCTCCTGCAAAAATGAGTTCAATATTGGGAAAATCAAAGGTTAAATTGGCAATAGGATAGCTATGGGTAATGAGGGTTAATTCAATGTTCCGTGGCAAATAGCTGGCAATTAGAAAAGGTGTTGTACCACCATCGAAAACAACAACTTGCCCATCTTTAAACAGACGTGCTGCTTTTTGGGCTACAACCCGCTTTTCCCCATTTGCATACAGTTCTCTTTCCTGGTAAGTAACTGGTAATATGGCTCTTGGCTGTGCCCCACCTTTTACCCTGGTTATTAAGCCGGCATCGGCCATCTCGCGAATATCACGCCTTATAGTATCTTCTGAAGTTTGCAGTTTTGCTGCCAGTTCCTGATAGCTCACCTGATCGTTCAGACGCAACTGATCTAAGATATGTTGTTGGCGTTTTGATTTTGTCATTGCAAATTATTTGCATCTAAAGTACAAATAAATACAATATATTTGCATAATATTTACAAAAAATAGCGTATATTTGCATATTTAATACTAATTCAAAGACAATGACAAATTTCAAAGTAATCATTTTTGACCTGGACGGAACCATTGCAGATACCTTACCATTATGTATTGCTGCTTTTAAAAAGAGCATAGAGCCATTGTTAGGTAAGCGGATTAGCGACGAAGAAATTGTGGCAACCTTTGGCCCATCTGAAGAAGGCACCATAAGAAAACTGATTCCACTCCACGAGGATGCCGGTGTAAAATCTTACCTGACGTATTACGAACAACTACATTATAC
>NZ_JBFTIZ010000483.1:0-1809 GCF_056395165.1 Pedobacter sp. 10L46_2 | reverse complement strand
ATATGAAGCTTATCACATCTATCTTTTATCTGATATTTCTATTTACCTGTGCATCGTACGCACAGGAAATAAAAGGCACTTACGCCATCAAGAATGTTAAAACAGGAATGTTGCTTCGCGTTAAGGATGCCAGTGGCAAAAACGGAACTCCCTTGGTTGCCTATGATCCTCAAAACTGGAAATGCATGACCTGGGATTTTCAAAATACCGGGGAAAATACTTATCAGCTCAAAAATCTGTTTACCAAAAAGACTTTTCAGCCACTCGGCGAAGCAAAGGATGCTGTGGTTATGGAGGAACAGCCTCTTGTTGCAGATGCCAAGAATCAGCAATATGAGTTTATTAAAGTGAAAAAAGACATCTACCTGATCAGATTGAAAGCTACCGATTTATACCTTACCCCTGTCGATCCTGAAGGGGGCACCAACTCAGCCATTGTATTAGCAAAGAAAAAGGATTCACCAATACAGCAATGGAGCATTTATCTGCAAAATCCAACGATGTAAAACAATAACCAGAGAGTTAATTATACTGAATTTCCCTGATAGTAAGGTAAGAGCTGGTCTTATTCTTGTTAACCAATGAAGTCCAGTTGCCTGTTTTATCATAAACATATTTGAAGTTCTTTTTAAAGTCAAAAGCACCGCTATAATTATAGCTCACCTCCTCCATTAACTGATTTTCAGAATCATATGCGAATTTACTCGTATAAAGTATGTAACCATTGGGTGCATATACCCGCTCGCTCAAACGCTTTCCTTTAACATCTGAAGAATAAATAGCCTGATAGCTCTTATTAGTTGAATCAGGTACAGTATGGGTAAATTTTAACAATACTTTCTGTTCATCATATTTAAATGATTCAGAGTATAGCAATTTGCCTTCGGAACTATAATTAATTAACTTAATAACCTGTCCCAGAATATTCAATTTGGTTTTCTTAAAGATAAGTAGATATTTTCTAATAGCAATTTGTGGATAAATCAATATATTAGAACTCCTCAATATCCAAAGGCAGGCTTTTAAATTAAGCTATACCCATGACAGCATTAGACAGGAAATTCAAAACAGAAAAGCTATTAAAATCACTAGGGGTTCCAATACTTGAACAATTGCCCTTAATTGATGAGGAACATGAAGTTAAGTTGAGAACTGCACAAGAAGTAGCTCGCAGAATCTTAATCTTAGATTACCTTAATTATGTTGTTGATGAACCTGATTCTAAACAAGAAGTTATTGATTTTCTAAAAGAACAAAATCTTCATAAGAGTATCTCAGATAAAGAAAAACAGTTTTTTAAATACGAATTAACTGAACAGGACCGGATAAACATTTCTTGGCAGTCAGAAGCCATGCTTACTTTATTATGGGCGATTGGCAAGGTTGACAAACTGGAAATGCCCGTTGAAGAAACACAGGTATCCGAATGGCTTAGTTTGCTACCTGATCTCATGACAGATCCCAAAGAATTTATCGACGCTGCATTGCTACGTCCAATTCCAGAAATACTTGATCTCCTTGATTTAACCTATAGAATGCATTGGGCAGTGCGAAACGCCGAATTAAATAATTTGGATGCTTTAAATTTCGATGCTGGAATTATTCAAGAGCGCCACTATGCATTAAATTGGCTTACCTATTACAACGATGACTGGGACGATGTGGTAACTGACACCTAAAACCAAAAAAATGATAGAGTTAATAACCCGAAAACTCGTTTTTGATACTTATAAAATAATAACCTCGAAGATAGTTGAAATTCAGAAGTCCATGCTTGATGATGATCCTCTATTTGAAGATGGTGATGAC
>NZ_JBFTIZ010000482.1:0-1825 GCF_056395165.1 Pedobacter sp. 10L46_2 | reverse complement strand
CCATTGAACCGCCTAATCGTTCCAATACTCAACTCTTCTGATAGTGCCTTACTCCTATTCGACATGAACTCAAAAAAGTCAGCTGGAGGGCTCCCAATGATCCTGGACTTGATATCATAAGCAGTAATGAATTTGGATTTGGTTTCCATCTCCAGAGAGATAGCTTCTGCTTCTGCTTCTTTGGAAGAAATGAAACTGTTTATTTGAGTAGCATTCTTTGCACCTGGTTTTACTTTACCTGTTTTCTCATTCCAGTCTTTTGGATTGATGTAGACATCGAGAGCGATGTACTTTGATTTTCTGTTTTTGGTTAGACGTAGATAGATCGGCACCTGGCCGTTCTTATTGATTTTATCCAGTCTGGGATAGACTTTTACTGATGCCATAGATATACTTGAATTTTAATTCAAGTATAAAAATTTAGCTACTTATCTTGTTAAGGGTCATCTGCCTATAGGTTGACCAAAAGTCAACTTATTCAAGTATGGTACAGAGGTTGCACTAAAAAAGTCTACACGCTATTACCATGTAGACTTTTACTAATCAGTCTTATCCCATGCCGTCAAATTGGGCGATTGATGTATCAAAAGTAGACTTGGCCATTTCCTCCAACGGAAGTTTGCGAATAACTTCTGAAAGCACCTCTACCCCCCAAGGTCCTTTATATCCTTTGGATTGTATTGCTTTTATAAACCCGCGAATATCAAGGGTGCCTTGTCCAGGCAGTTTCCGTTTATGGATAGTGTCCTGCCAAAGCGGATCTATTGGATATCTATCCGCATCATCCAATTCTACTGCACCGATAAACTCCAATGGGATTTTTTCAATCTCACTAAAGGCTATACCGCCGCGACTCAAATGCCACACATCTAAAAGCAATCCACCATTAGGGTGGTTTGCACCCTGTACAATCTCAAGAGCTGTATCTATTGAGTTTACGTTACTAAATGGCATGATCTCCAATACAATAGTGGTACCTGCATCTGCCGCCTCCTGACTTATTTTAGCAAACTCCTCGGACATTAACGGGATATTGATATCGTCCCTAAAAAGACCCGGTGCAATCTTTATATTTCTTGCCCCCAAGGTTTCCGCCGCATGGAGAAGTTCCTGTCTCATTTTATCGGATGTTCTGCGGGCTTCCCCCGTTTCGAACCAATTGTCCAAAAACTCAAACTCCAAATGTTTGATACCGTTTGTTTCTAGGATAGTTTTCATTTCTGAAAAGCCAATCTTATCTATGGTAGCCATCAGATCAGCATGTACCAATCCTATTCCCTTGTAGCCAACTTTAGAAGCTGCTTCAACCCGGAACCTAAAATCAAACGGACTGATCTCAGTCGGACCAAAGGGATGTATGTCTCCAGCTATGGTAAAATAAGCTGCCAATAATTCTATCTCTTTCATTTCTATAAATTTTATAAAGCAAAGTTCCTTCTTGAAACCTGAAAATTAAGGTATATTTGTTTCAATTATCAGTATAATTAATAGATGAAAATCCTAAAACAGTTTGAGCCACTAAGTATTGAGCACGAGGAAAATTTAAGTGAAAGCTGTTCCCGCCATACGCATAACCATTTTGAAATCGTGTACATCAATAATGGAAAGGGCAGTCATTTATATAATGAGAACACATTGGCATATGAAAGTGGTGACCTGTTTTTAATCGCTCCGGGAGACGAGCATTTTTTTGAAATTAATGAGGTCACCACCTTTACCTATATCAAATTTAATGAAGCTTATTTTAATTCGAACAGACACCTTGCTCCCGACGAGTACTATTCCAGTACGCCAGAAGCCATAATGAAACTGCGCTTCCTAAAGG
>NZ_JBFTIZ010000481.1:0-1843 GCF_056395165.1 Pedobacter sp. 10L46_2 | reverse complement strand
TTTTACCACTCTGAAAAACAAGGTACGCTTCTCTGTCAATTACCAAATCACCTATTTCAACCTTATTATCAGAAACCTCGTCTCCGCTTGCATTTCTTCTTAGAATCGCATTAATACGACTTACTAGTGCACGAGGCTTAATTGGTTTAGCTATATAATCATCTGCACCAACATTAAATCCCGCTATTTCTGAATACTCTTCACTTCGTGCTGTTAAAAACACCATAAAAGTATTTTTAAACTCAGGAATAGCCCTCATTAACCTGCATGCCTCAATACCATCCATCTTTGGCATCATGATATCCAGGATAATTAAATCAGGATGTACCTTCTTTGCAATCGTAATGCCTTCCTGACCATTATTGGCTAAGAATACCTGATATCCCTCTTTCTTTAAGTTATACTCAATTAACTCTAAAATATCTGGTTCGTCATCAACAATAAGTATCTTCTGTTTTACGGTGCTCATAGCTTTAATTATTTGTTACGAAATTAGGTAATCAATTATAATATACCGTTAAACTCATGTTAACAAATTGTTAATACCATCATGTATATTAACATGAATTTAGGGTTAGCGTAAAGTTTTATTTAAAAATGCATCAAGCTCCTCTCCGCGAAGATTCTTTGCAACTATTGTTCCTTTTGGATCTATGATAAATGAGCTTGGAATAGCCTCTATTTGATACAATCTAACTGTAGAACCTTCAAAATCGCTTAATTCGCTGGCATGGTTCCAGGTTAGTTTATCATCAGCAATTGCTTTTTTCCATGCTGCCGGGTCTTTATCTAAAGAAATACCCAATATGGTAAAATTCTTGTCTTTATAAGTATTGTAGGCTTTAACCACATTCGGATTTTCCTGTCTGCATGGCATACACCACGATGCCCAGAAATCAAGCAATACATATTTTCCTTTAAAATCAGACAACTTAACTGGCTTTCCATCGATACCGGTTATGGTAAATTCTGGTGCAGCCTGACCAATTTGAACAGCCTTTAAGCTAGCCATTCTCTTTAAAAATTCAGTTACTGCGGCATTATCATTAAACTTACTTTTGATTTTATCAGAGTAAGCCACCATTTCTTTCTCAAATTCCGAAGGATTTAACAAGTTTATGGCATAAAAACCTGCTAACGATTCCGTATTCTCCTCAGCAAATTTCAACACCGCTTTATTAAGCCCTTCAATTTCAGCAGTATATTGAGGTCTCATTTGCTCCATAATAGCTTCTCTCTTATCTGGCTGGGCCGATACTGCTTCATCAAACTGAGTTTGTATAGCAGCAATTTTAGTCATATACTCATGCTTGGTGGTGTTCAATTCCTGTAACTTATCAGCCTCAGCAGCACCAGATGTAGTATAAGCCAATGATTTGTCGGCCAAATCAGCAGTAATTTTAATTTCATCGCCATTCTTTGCAATAATCATATATTCGTTATTGCCCGCAGAAATCCTAAAGAAATCTGCCCCAGGGGTTGAATGGGTAAATTTAAATTCTCCTTTTTCAGAAAACACAGTTGAATCTAATGGCAAAGCATTGTCTTTTTGCAAACCAAATAAGTAAACTTTGCTTTTTGGAGCAGCGTTTTTAAACTCTCCGTTAATTACAAACTTACTTTTATCCTTACATGCTGCAAAAGCCACACACAACACCAATACATACCCAATACGTTTCATCATAATATTTACTATTTTAATTTCTCTTGTAACAATTCATTTATTTTTTGGGGATCTGCTTTTCCCCTGGCAAGTTTCATTACCTCACCTACAAAAAGCCCAAGCACGCCTTTTTTTCCTTTTTTATAGGCTTGTACCTGTGCTTCGTATTTCGATAGAACC
>NZ_JBFTIZ010000480.1:0-1852 GCF_056395165.1 Pedobacter sp. 10L46_2 | reverse complement strand
GCTAATTATTGCACTCAACTATCTTCAGGAAATGACCACTGATAAAAACCAGATCACCCAATGGAAAGAATTACAGAAATCAGTTAAAGCAAACGTGAGAAAACACCTGTGGGACGAAAAAAGGAAGAAATTCATTCCTCATATTTATCCGGGAAAATCTCCTGTCCCCGCAGGCTTTGACGAGAATAATATTCACTATCACGGAGGTACTGCGGTTGCTATTGAGGCAGGATTATTATCAAAAGATGAAATTGCAATCGTTAACAAACAAATGGTTGAAAACGTAAAGCTTTCGGGCATGCCAAGTATTGGCCTTACCATATACCCTACTTATCCTGAGGGCCTTTTCCGTGGAGGGATGTCAAAACCATACATTTATCAAAATGGAGGAGATTGGACCTGGTTTGGAGGAAGAATGATCCAGCAATTGATTGCTAATGGATTTGTAAAAGAAGCTTATGAAGAAGTTCGCCCTATGATTGATCTTGTTATCAAAAACCATGGTTTCTATGAATGGTATGGCAAAGGTGGGGTACCAAGCGGTTCTGGCAAATTCAAAGGCTCTGCAGGTGTTCTTAGTAAATCAATTACTCAGTTTAAAGACTGGGCAAACGAACAGAAATAACGACCTCTAAAGCCCCTCAATATCGCTGATCTGCTTGCCAATATCTTGTACTACAAGTTCATCAAGCAGCAGATCAGCATGCCCGGATGTTTCATCGTACTCATAAATGGGGTAACCACCTGAATCCAGATCGTCAGCCGAAACAGCCTCCCAGCTCCCTGATTTGCTCATAAATATTTCCCCTACAAGTCCGCCATGACAAACCACCTTATAACTGCCTGCTTCCTGGGGGTGTATGTTTAAATCAACCTTTTCCCCATGACTGGTGATGATAATATTAAACGGGTCCATAATTTGCTCTCCTAATGTACCTTATAAACCAACAACAGACTAAATAGTTTTCATTTCAGGATTTTTTTCTATGCCCCAATACCGACCATTCAATGCCCTGCAGTAGCAACTTCCTGTAATTGGGATTTCCAAAGGCTTCCGGCCCATGTCCTAGTTGGATGAACAATACATCTGCTTGTCCATAGGTATTAATCCATGCGATATCATGTGAACTCCCTGGATGAGTAGTACTAAGCAGGGGTCTGATGTTTGGCTGAGTACCAAAATGGCCATATACTTCATCGTAAATCTCGAAATCTTTAAGCCCTTTGGTAACAGGATGCTTATGGTCTTCAATTTTTACGGGTATAATAACATCGTGCTGGTAGCTTGATTTTATGGTATCCCCTTTTACAACGGTTGCCTGCTCATAATATTTACCTCCAATGATCTTCTGAAACTCATCCCAATCCTGATAAGATACCAAAGAATGATGCAAAAATATCATTGCCTTTCCCTTGTACAACAAATGCATATAAGCCTGTTTTTGTACAGAAGTAATGGAATTGTACATATCGTAAAAAACCAGGGCATCATACTTATCAACAGCCGGAGAGGCGATCAGCTCATTGGCTGCAGGTTGTTCCAGTTTGTCATAGCTAATATTCTTGCTTAATGAATCAAACATATGATAAAACGGCTCCTGCTTAAAACCATGCCCGCCTGTAATGACCAGGATGTGTATCTTCTTCTGTGCAAAACAAGCTATACTAATGATACATAGCAGGATGGTCATTCTCATTGATTTCATAATTTTCATATTATTGTTAGCTCCAGCTGTTCGCCTCTTTTTGTATCAAACGTAAATGTTTTACCAGCTAACACCTCTACCTTCTGCCCGTTCCTGATTAACTGCACTTTTTTTCCCAACCAAGGGTTGTCTATACTGCATGGTCT
>NZ_JBFTIZ010000479.1:0-1861 GCF_056395165.1 Pedobacter sp. 10L46_2 | reverse complement strand
AGCAGCTACAAGTATGGTTACGCTGGGAAACTCCAGATTAGCATCAAATGAAGCTGGGGTATAGAATAGTCTCTTTATTTTTATAAGTAAAAATAAAACAAACCCATACCCAATAAAGGTGTAAAGAATAATAAAAAGAGAAACCCAAAAAGCTATTATCATTTCCCTTAAATTTTAAATCCTAATTTACTACTGCTTTTTGAATTCGTAAGATTCCAAAACACACCCTTAAAAACCCACTTAACTAGATTCAATCTTTTTTTGAAGATATAAGATATAATCTGCTTTGGACATGCAAAACAAATGTAATAGATGCTAAAGATAATTGTATTTAATAAAGATGTATTTCTTCTAATATATAGCATCCTATTTCTAGTCATAAAGTATGTCTTAATTTTACTTTCCTTACCTACACTCATCGATTCCTTATGGTAAATTGTCGATTTGCCGGTGAACCATATTTTTTTACCTATTTTCTTAAACTTATCACACCAATCTAGTTCTTCATAGTAAAGAAAAAAATCTTCAGACATTAAACCTGCAAGCTCAAGATCCTTTTTCCTGCACATCATTGCTGCCCCATGGCAATAACCGGTTTCTCTGCTATCCAAATTGTATTGCCCGCAATCAACCTCCTTATTCCCTATCCCCCTGTTTCTGCCTGTTAAATAATTCATTTCCGTAAAACCCGCGTATTGAATAATTTTCGGGTCCTCATAATACAAGATTAATGGCGAAATCAACCCAATATCCGGACGCAGCTCCATTTCATTTAAAAGAACCGGAATCATATTTTCAGTTATTTCCGTATCATTATTTAGCAGTAAAATATACTCGCCTTTAGCAGCTCGTATTCCTAAATTGTTGCCACCGGCAAATCCCAGGTTTTTATCCGACCTTATATATACTACGTCAGGATATATGTTTTTAAAATAAGCTTCATTGTCATTACTACTCCCATTATCAACCAATATAAGCTCAATGTCTTCGTTCGGGGCATTGAGCAACACAGATCTTAAAAAATCCTCAGTTACCCTAATTTGATTAAAATTTACAGTAATTATGGTAATTCGACTCATTTTGCCTCTATAAAAATTGGGGTCTCTGTTACTTCCACTTCCAACAGCCCATTTTTAGTCGCTACCTCCTTGGTTATCATCTTATCAGAACCAGGATTCAACTGATGTATTAAAGCTTTTTTTGCCCGATTTAAATCTAACAAATATTTCTCCTTTCTATCTATTTCATCAGGAACAACCAAAACATACATTCTTTTTTGCCCATTCTGGTAAATATCAACTACTGGATCCTCATTAATAGAATTGAAATAATAGTAGTCGCCCATTAGGTTAGTAACCTGATGAATATAATCTGCAGCAGGCCTCCTTTTTTTACTTTTTTCTACAAGTCCTGAATATCCAAATGAAGTTCCGGGATCGGTCCCTGGATCATTGTTATCATATAATTGGTAATAAAACACCTTATCAATTCCTAATCTGGCATACAATAAACCTAAACGGAGCAACCAATCTGCCTGGGTAATAAGATTAGACTTTGATCCTATCGGAATAGCTCTTTGAACACTTTTTTCACTTATGTCATATCCGGTTTCAGTAGACCATACTGGCATGTTTCCTAGTTTTGACGATAAATCAGTGAAACTTTTCGCAATTTTAGTCATTTCATTAGTTTCAGGAGCAACTCCTCTCTTTTTACTTTTGAACCTTGCAAACCATCCTGTATAATCATTAGAATACATATGATAATTTATAACATCAAAACATAAATCAACCTCACCATTCTTTTTATATCCCCTATTCTTTTTACACCACTCAACCATCCGCTCTACAAACTCTACATT
>NZ_JBFTIZ010000478.1:0-2710 GCF_056395165.1 Pedobacter sp. 10L46_2 | reverse complement strand
CTATTCTGTTTTTATCTGCTGCTTTAAAATTACCATCAATATAGGCACTGTTCGCAGATTTCAATTGGTTTTTAAGATTTATGATCGTCCTGTTGTCCGCTGTAGAATTTCCCGAACTTACATTATCTATCCCTCCTCTTAGCCTCGCATCAATATCTGCTATCGCTCTCTGGTTTGCCTGAATATCCCTTATCGCCTGCGCTTTACGTTCTTCATTTTGTGAGATCTGCGAGTAAACCATTTCCGACTGCTTGTCCAGGTTTAGCACACCGTTCTTCATCTTAAACGATTTCAAAGCCGCATTCTTCTGGTTCATGGCAGCCTCTTTTTTCTTCATCAACGAATCCAAAAGCTCTATAGAGTTATTCTGATTCAGATTAACATCCTCGCCATAGTTGTTAATAAAATTTGTCGCCAGCGTATTTACAACAAAAGTAGATAGCAAGGGGTTCTCCGAAACATAGTATACGTTTACAAAATCACTGTTATCAGGGCGGTATATTTTTAAATTATTGTTAATGCTTTCATCATCATAGCCCATAGAACTAATGATGTCATATAACGGATATTTACCAGAATTATCACTAATGGTAATCACCTGTTTATTCAGCAACCGTTCTCTGTAAAGTCTTACCACTTCATCAATACCGGCCTGCCTTAATGAAGCTACTTGTTTGCTGTAAGGCCTGAATGAAGCTTTCGGACTTTCCAGATCATGGAGTATCAGGTTATAAGAAAGGATACTCATGATCCGCCTCATTTTCATCCGCTCAATGATGTTCGAAAACTGCTGGTTGATCTTAAAAATATCCGAATTCTGGTTAGAGTTAACTGTTAACCACAACCTGCTTAGATTGATCCACTAAACCAGTAGCAATCTGAGCCTCAGAACTGTATTGTCTGGGAAGGTTCTTTACCAGAAAATAAGTAATCACCCCCGTTAGTAGAGGTACTAATATCAAAACCCATTTATACTTGCCTAGAAGTCGTAAAAATGCTTTTATGTCCATTATAACTGTTAAATTATATTTCCTATTTAATCTTTCACAAGATATTACTTAATTGAGTCCAATACAAGTTCGTAATTAGACCAAAGCAAAATTTATTTTTTGTCTTTTATCTCCAAAAAAAAGGCGATTATAAAACATATTACACCCGGAATAACAAAAATTTCAAATGGCATTAGCTGGTTAGTTTAGGTTCGTTATTTATTGATGGTAATGGATCTTTTTTATCAAAATACACGCTCTGAAATATAAATGCCAACGATACAGAGGCTACCACTGCCGACGGCATTGAATTGATTACTTCGTTACCATAGCTACAGAAAAAAATACCCGCTGTTGCCGAAAGCAGTGCAATACACTTATACCTAAGCTTTACATTATTAAGTTTCCAGATTATCCCACAGCATTTACCCAGAATATACATCATCATAGAAAACCAAATTGTTAGCCCAACAATGCCATACATTGCCCAAACTTTAACCCAGTAGCTATCAGGTGCTATTGTTGATAAAAATTTATCCTTATTATATTCCCTGCCCCAGGTACCAATTACCCCCAAACCTCCTCCAAAAGGATTATGTTTAAGGTATTCGCCAAGGATCATTTGATTATTAAACCTAACATTCAATGAGGCTTCCTTAGGATTTACAGCACTTCGTAGCCTGTAAATTTCATAACTGCCATTACCTATGGTGGTAAACTTTAAAAACCCGACAAACAATAAAGTGATGATCAAACCATACATTAATACTTTCACGTTCTTTGTCAGGAAAATCAGAAACAACACCCCTACCACCAAAGCAAAAAATGCACCTCTGGTTCCCGAAATCAACATTCCGTAAAAAGATAATCCGGCAGCAATCAGGGCAAGTACCCTTTTCCATGATTTGAACGGAGCTATTGCAAGCACAATAGCAATCAGCACAAAAGATGCCTGCGAAGCACCAAACTGTCCGGAATCACTATAAAAAGAAAACGCTCTTAATCTTCCCCACAACAAATGGGTAACCGCCCCTCCTTCATTTAAAAACCTTTGTTCACCTGGCGACAAGCCAATATGTATCTGCTTAATACCATTCAAAGTTGCCATTAACGACAAGGCAATCAACAATATCAACACCCTGTTTAATTTCTTTTCAGAATCAAACAATAGAAATACCAGGGGGATGATCAGTATAGGAAACAGCGCAGTACTTCTTATCTCCTGTAACCAACCCATCACACTGGCACCGGCAGGATTTATGATCTCAACTACACTAATGATAAACCACATCAGCATTAGTTTGGTCAGCGGGTTATTTAAACGTGTCCAGTCATACCGTTTGTGCTGAATGATCACAGTTATCCAGGTTAGCAATAAAAAAATCTCTATTCCTATACCATAGGCAATGCCACCAACTTCACGCGATAAGATCCCAAATAGAAAGCAATAAACTATCAACACAAGAAGCCCTACAGAGGGCTCCTTAAAAAGACAGATCATAAAAACAACAAATAGTGCTGCCACAATTACCAGTACCGGCCCTATGGGCCCCAGATACGTCAGCAAACTAACTCCTAAAGCAACCAATATCCCCAAAACCGACAAAATAATTGTACGTCGTGTTTGTGATAAGGATGATAAATACTGGTACATAGGTTGTTATTATTTCACTTTGTTAAGAACCCAACCAATAAATCCAGGTTGCCCCTTAATATATGTC
>NZ_JBFTIZ010000477.1:0-2485 GCF_056395165.1 Pedobacter sp. 10L46_2 | reverse complement strand
GTTATATTTGATAGGAATCTTCCGGATATGGAAGTTAATTATGTTGTAGTAGACAATTTTAATGGTACTTACATCGCTACAAAACACCTTATAGATAGCGGTAAAAAGAACATTGCTTTTGTAACTGTGGATTTGCATGTAGACCAGATCAATAACCGTTTTCTGGGTTACGAAAAGGCACTTCAAGACCGTGGCATCCAGTTTAATAAAGATATTTATACTGAAATTCCTTTTGATAGCACTGACGACAATACAACAGCACAGTTAATGCTCCTGTTTGAGAAGAATCCAGAGATTGATGCTGTCTTATTTTCAACTAACTACCTTGCAATTAAAGGTCTGTTGGTTTTAAAACTGATAAAGAAAGAAATCAATGATGATTTCAGTATTGTGGCTTACGATGATCATGATGTATTTAAATTACATACACCTCCAATTAGTGTTGTAGATCAGCCTATAGAAGAAATGGCCGAGAAGATCATCGATGTACTTTTAAATGAGCTTGCTTCGGCCAGTAATACTTTGATAAAGAAAGAGGCAAGCAAAATAATTCTGCAGCCTAAGTTTATAAAAAGGTGATTTAGAGGTGATTAAACCTCTAAATCGTTCATAATAGCCTTTACTTTCGCACTAAGTTCAGCATCAGCAGCTTTAAAGCCAGCTTTATCCTTAAGTGGTGCATTTACACTGCAATAGAATTTAATTTTAGGCTCTGTTCCTGATGGCCTGGCAGAGATAATGCTTCCATCTTCGGTTATGAACTGAAGAACATCAGATTTAGGGAATCCCAGATCTTTCTTTTCATTTGCAATTAAATCAGTTTCTATACCCAATTCGTAATCCTTTAAAGTTGCAACTTTAGAACCACCTAATGTAACAGGAGGGTTGTTTCTGAATTTCTCCATCATCGCTTTGATTTCCTCAGCGCCAGTTTTTCCTTTTTTGGTTATAGATACCAATTCTTCTTTATACAGACCATATTCTACATACATATCAAGCATAGCGTTATATAAACTGCTTCCTTTATCTTTGTAAAAAGCGGTCATTTCTGCAATAAAAGCACAAGATACAACAGCATCCTTATCTCTAACAAGCTCTCCAATAAGGTAACCATAGCTCTCTTCACCACCACCTATAAATGTTTTCTTACCTTCAAGGCTTGTCATTAAATGGCCAATCCATTTAAAGCCTGTTAAGGTATTGTAATAAGTAACATTTTTAGCCTTAGCTATTGTTTCAATTAGATTAGATGTTACTATTGTTTTAACAATATACTGATCTCCTGTAAGCTTGCCTTTTTCTTCCCATGCACTTAACAGGTAATTAATTAGCAAACTACCCGTCTGGTTTCCGTTTAGGAGTACAAATTCACCATCATTATTTTTAACGGCAATACCAACTCTATCGGCATCCGGGTCTGTGGCCAGAACAAGATCCGCATCTATTTCCTGAGCTTTTTTCAAAGCAAGTGTAAGTGCTTCTTTTTCTTCAGGGTTTGGATATACTACAGTTGGAAAATTACCATCAGGGGTACTTTGTTCTTCAACCAAGGTTAAATTGGTAAAACCAAACTGCTCAAGGGCCTTAGGAACCAATGTAATTCCGGTTCCATGGATAGGGGAATATACAATTTTAAGGTCTTTTTGACGGGCAATGGCCTCTGGAGACACTGACAGTTCCGTAATTTTATCCAGATAAAGTTGATCAATTTCCTCTCCAATCAATTCAATATTGTTATCGATACGGTCGAATTTAACCTCATCAATACTTTTAATAGCAGCTACCTCATCCATAACAAGTGTATCATCTGGAGCGGGCCTAATTCACGGATCGCAAAAGACAATTCCGGGGTGGGTCTTAGTGCTTTAAAAAAATAAACGTGTATGCCGTTTGCAGAAAACACATCAGCCGTAATCTTTGCAAAATAGTCAGAGTTGTTGCGGCTATCATGCGCTACGGCAACTTTAACTTTTTCGCCCGGATATTTTTTAAGGAGGTAGTTACATAAACCCTGTGTAGCAGTCCCAATTGTATACTTGTTGATCCTGTTAGATCCTGCACCCATTATCCCACGTAAACCTCCGGTACCAAATTCCAGACTTCTATAGAAAGAATCTGTAAGCTCAGTAAAGGCCTCTTTATCTAGCAATTGCTGTATTTCTTGCTTAGTTTTTTCGTCGTAATTACCATTAAGCCATTCGTTTATGGTATTTAATGTAGCTGCTTCTAATTGCATAGTTTATGATGTGTTTTTTAAGATGTCTTAATGAAAAACAGTAATGTAATTGTGAAGTTTCATTAGAAAAGCCCAATTCTTATAATATTCCAAATTTTATTTCGTCAATATCATGATTATTAGCGCCGTTTTCTTTAATTTCACGCCCTAATATAAGTATATAACCAATTTGATTGAAATAATATTAACCTTTAAAATTTAAATAACTAATAATGAAACCATCAGAATTTTGATGATGGGGTTATTACC
>NZ_JBFTIZ010000476.1:0-1942 GCF_056395165.1 Pedobacter sp. 10L46_2 | reverse complement strand
GGACTAAGTCCTTTCATATACCTGAGGTTACTAAAACAAGCAACTGCAATAATCTGATCATCTAAACTTAGCCCGAATTTGTAATTAGATTTGGCCGATGCCTGCAGATGATTATTATTTAAGAAATCATCGGCCTGTTTTTGTGTAATTTGAATAATCTTAGTTTTGCGCGCATGAATACGTTTATTCAGACCAAGAATAGAAGAGATTCGTCCTATTACCTGTGCTTTTCTAGTTTCCCATATATCTTCCCATAAATGCACTACAGAAATATTTTTCAATTGATATTGCTCTTGCAACAATATCAGATCTTCAGGGCGATAAGCATTTATAAGTGGAATAAGGTTAATTACAACCTCCCCTGCTCCAATGGTTAGCAGTTTGTATTCTAACGATTCAATATCATGTGTGGTAATACCAATATTCCCAAAACTGGTAATTACATCTTGTTGCCAAACTGGTTTTATACCCAACCCTTTTCTTTATAAAGTTTAAACCCAGCCGCCAGAGCTTCCTCTATTTGCAACATCAATGCGTCATCCAGTTTGTTGATATGGAAACATGATTTACCATTTAACAACTTAAGCAGATCAGGACCAAAAATCTTTTTCATATCAGGCTCTGTGTATACCGGCATATAATAAAAACCCACATGTCCCTTTTGTATAATTACGCTTGCAAAGAAAACTTCATTTCTTTGCTTTCCTTCAATCACTACATTCTTGTCACTCCAAAGGTCAAAGGAAGTTTCACTGTTTACTCTATTACTAAAACCCACAGTAGCATAAGGCTGCAGCGATGCCCTAATGGTTTGAAAAATTTCTACAAAATCAGTTTTCATTGTTTTAAGTTATAGATGACTATCAGATAAACAACATCTATTTATCAATATTGTTTAAGATTATAAGTTATCGGCCAACCACCATTTGCTAGAAGGATAATTCTTATTTAAAATTACAGATTCACCCATTAATGGAGTAGCAATTTTCAAACTTTCTTCGTTTGCCTTATTAACAACCCTAATAATCGGATCATTCCAGTCGTGCATAGCTAATTTAAATTTCCCCCAGTGAACAGGCAGCAGAACCTTTGCACCCAAATCTATTGCAGCCTTAACAGTTTGCTCAGGGAACATATGTATTAAAGGCCAGTAGGTATTGTACTGCCCGCATTCCAATATTGCAATATCAAAGGGTCCATATTGCTCGCCGGCATCTTTAAAATGTGTATCATATCCCGAATCGCCCCCTAAATACAATTTATCTTTTGATGTTTGTAAAACAAATGCAGACCATACCGTCTGATTTCTTTTAAACTTCCTTCCAGTAAAATGACGGGCAGGAAGCGCAGTAAATTTCAGCGTATTAAAAACAATTTCCTCTCCCCATGACATTTCAGTAATCCTTGAAGCAGGCACTCCCCACTTCTCCAAATGTGATCCTACACCTAATGAAACTATGAAGCGATTTGTTTTATCCTTTAATTTTAAAATGGCTTCATAATCCAGATGATCATAATGATCATGAGTAATTAACACAATATCCAGTTCAGGAAACTCTTCGACCTTTAAAAAATCTGTCCCTAAAAACCTTTTGGTCCCGATAAATGAAAATGGAGATGGCCTTTCGCTTAACACGGGGTCAACCAATATATTTTGGCCATCTGTTTGTACCAGATAAGAAGAATGCCCAAACCAGGTTATTTTAGTCTCGGAAGCATCTTGTGTAAAGTCGGGTTTAATGGTAGGTACCGGACTTTTAGGAGCCCCATTTACATTGCCCCGTAACATTCCTTTTATCATATCCCAATAACTTACGTTATCAGGTTTCATAGGGGTTGGCGACAAGTTTTCAAGTGCACCATCCCTATAATTAGGTAATTTTTTTATACGCGCTAAGCGAGCACCTTCAGGTACTCGCCCGAAAATAGGAAAGTTAAGCAC
>NZ_JBFTIZ010000475.1:0-2454 GCF_056395165.1 Pedobacter sp. 10L46_2 | reverse complement strand
GAATTGTACTTACAATGCTTACATCATGGTCTTCATCATCCAGTAAATGAAAAATATACTTAAACAGCGATAGATTGATGGTAAAGTAGAACATCACAAAGATGAAAGCCATCAATATACTCAATCCCTTACTTACATCCTTTAAAAAGAATGCCATTAAGCCCGAAGCATTAGAAGTAATAAACATCAAAAAGCACAGTGTGGCAATAGAAAAGTAATTCCTTTTGGTCACTGTCCAGGCCTTGCTAATCACCTCATTTACAGCAAATGTACTCTCCTTTAAAAATTCTATCATTGTTGTTTAAATACTACTCTTTTAATAAAATCCTGCATAAAACCTAAACCGTAGGCTGTTAGCTGAATGAACGCTGCAATAATGCTCAAAAATGCAACTTTTAATGACTTATTAACCTGCCATGAGTGAAAAAATATCAACATAAAGTATATCAGCATTACAAAGTTACAAATGAATGCTAAAGGCCAATAAAATATATTAATAAGCACAGTTCGTGAATACGAATACTATATTCAATATCCTCTCCTAATCTTGTTAATATAAAGCCGCCAACTTTTTCCCATACTTCTCTGGATACCCCCATGTTAAAACTACGGGGATGGAATTGTCCGATATGCTTTTTATTGCCTCTTATCCCTCCGGTTGTAAATGGAGAAGTCATGGCATAACTGATGGCCTTTTGTACCGGCGTAAAACTTTGGTGTGCAGCATCGGGCCCACCATATGCATCCAGTTTATGTTCAAAAAGATAATCCTTTACTATTTCAAGGTAATCCTCAGGGATGAGGCAATCGGAATCAAAAATCACAAAGAAATCGCCTTTGGCCCTTTCAAACCCATAATTACGCGAAAACCCTTGTCCCTCGTTAGGTTTAAAGAAATATTTTACATCAAGTGAATTGGCATATTTATCAACAATAGCCTTAGCATCATTTACAGAACCATCCTCAATTACCAATACTTCGAATTGGGTATAGGTTTGCCTGGTAAGCGTAGTGAGCAATTCATCAATCTCCTGAGGGCGATTGTAAAGGGGAATTATAATCGAAAAAAACATTTGTTATAAAATCTCCTTTTCTATTAAATATTGGTTACGCTCTGGTGCATTTCTGGTAACCAGTTCTGCAACAAAACCAGTTAAAAACAACTGAGAACCAAGTATTATGGCTACCAAAGCAATATAGAACAATGGTTGATCCGTTACATCCCTTTTATACGGAATGGCCATAGATATATGATATAGCTTAACGCCAATAAGCCATAAGGCCATAAATGTTCCTATCACAAAACTCAGCACTCCTAACGAACCAAAAAAGTGCATTGGACGTTTGCCAAATTTACCTACAAAAAAGATGGACAAGAGGTCTAGAAATCCATTAACAAAACGGCTCATTCCAAACTTGGTAACTCCATATTTACGCGCCCTATGCTCTACTACCTGTTCTCCGATATTCTTAAATCCTGCCCATTTTGCGATTACAGGAATATAACGGTGCATCTCGCCGTAAACTTCAATTGTTTTAACCACATCACTACGGTAAGCTTTTAAACCGCAATTAAAATCATTTAATTGAATGCCCGACATTTTTCGGGTGGCAGCGTTAAAAAGCTTGGTGGGTATGGTTTTGGTAATCGGATCGTAACGTTTCTTTTTCCAGCCGGATATAATATCAAACTTTTCCTCTTTTATCCGACGGAAAAGTTCAGGTATCTCATCCGGACTATCCTGCAGATCAGCATCCATAGTAATTATTACATCACCTTGTGCAGCCTCAAAAGCAACATTTAATGCGGCAGATTTACCATAGTTTCTTCTGAATTTAATTCCTTTTACTGAACTATATTGTTGCTTTAAATCTTCAATAATGCTCCAGGAGCTATCAGTACTTCCATCGTCAACAAAAAGAACCTCATAACTAAAGTTATGCTCCTGCATTACCTTAGCAATCCATGAAGTTAATTCAGGTAACGATTCTTCTTCATTATATAGGGGGATTACAACAGAAATATCCATGTGTGATTACAACGCTTAAAACTGTGCAAACTTACTTAAAACTTAACAAATATGCATATTCACAAAATTGTTAGGTTTTGCCACCACCTGAGCCTCCATTATATGCATCATATTATTAACGACCTGCTAGAATGAAACTGTAACAATATTAGCCGTTCCCAATAAATACTTGGAGAATTACTATAATTAATCCCATTTAATTATAAATTTGAATAGTTATTAAATTAAATCACACAATGATAAACATGCGTAAATCAGTTATCCTTGCTACATTAATGATGGCAGGAATTAACATTGTTCAGGCTCAAGATGCAAAACCTGAAGACACCGAAGTATATACTCCAGTTCCTAAAGTGGTATCAACACCGGAGCTTACAATAGCCCCCCCTTCTGATGCTATTATACTTTTTGATGGCAAAAACCT
>NZ_JBFTIZ010000474.1:0-1953 GCF_056395165.1 Pedobacter sp. 10L46_2 | reverse complement strand
ATATTGATTGGGCCTGATGGAAAAGTGATTCTCAATGTATGTGGCGGAAAAACCAAAAGCTTGGATGATGAACTGGAACGGTTAATCATCCAAAACAAGCAGTAGCTTGTCAAGCCCAATTAGGTAGCTTAAATGAATTATTATGAAAAGTAATATATTGACACTTCTGTATTTAAGCCTGCTGTTTTTATTCGGATGTAATCCTTTCCCTAAAAAAGATGCGCATCCAGAGGTTCCGATGATTGGCGATTTGTTGAAAGACAAAACAAAATTCAGGAAGGTTATGGATCTGACCGCTCTAAGCGAAATCATTGTCTTAAAAGATGGCCGGGTGCTGTTGAAGCCTGATAACAGCAACCTTGAATTTAAGATAATCGATGTCGAAAATAAGCTAATTTTTAAAGCTAAATATGATTGGGAGATTCCTTTTTATATTGATGACCACGGCGATCTATATATCAACCAGAAGAAATATTTTCATCCATTGTATAAAAAGATGCAGGAATTTAAAACTGTCGTTTTTCAAGACAGCATTGATAATAAATGGGCAGATTTGAGTCATTTAAGTGATAGCCTGCGGGCAAAAGCTGTTGATGAGTATGAGAAAAACCTTTTAAAGCCTTATGGCTTAGTGCCCTGTGAATACCAGGTGGTAAATACAGAAAGCTGTAATGTTTTTGAGATTAGAAATGACGCCTTAGTTGTAAGGCAAAGTGAGTTGTTTAAAGTCGATTTCCTAAAGCCTAAAAAAGATATCCCAAAATTTGATGATGATCTTTTGATTGCCTGGAGAAATGGTAAATTACCTACGCCCGCTTATCTTTCTTACTACCAGCTTGATGGCTTGAAATTTAAGTGTACGGATATGGCCTATCCAAAAACAATAAGGATTGCGAAAAAAGATTTTCTCTATTCGTCGGATTTTGGCTTATACGAAATTTTATAACTTCTTTCCTGGGTATTGGCGTTACTTTTAGAAAGTAAATCAAAATAGGATCAACACCAGGATTTTATGCAGGTTTCTTGTTTTTTGCATTTCTGTATATCATCATACTTAATTCTCATTGAGGAGCATCCAGGAGGTTCCGAATTTATCGCGGAGCATCGCAAAGCGGTTTGCGAAAGGAGTTTTCTCCATTTTCATAAACACTTCGCCTTCACTGGACAATAAACTATAAATGTGTTCTGCTTCTTCCGCTGTCTCAAGAACTAGTGTTAGGTAAGCACTGCGCATCGGTTCGGCATGAGGGATGTCCGCACCCCTCACGTTAGTGCCGCCTATTTCGATGATTGCATGGAGGATCGGGTTCTTCCATTCTTTCGGAAAATTAGGCGGTGGTAGTTGGTGAGGCACTATCATATGTATTTTTCCCCCTAAATGCTGCTCGTAAAACTGAAATGCTTTCTCACAATGTCCGGGGTAGTTGATATAAATGCCGAGTTTGGTTGAAGGTTGGGTATTCATGACGCAATATTCTGGTTATACAATTGACTAATCTACCTGTAAATATGGTTGTTGCTAGGTAAATTTCCAGGGGGAATTTACGACAAAAAAAGGGTGTGTTTCTACCTTAATTTAGTGAAGACTGGATTTTTAAAGTAGTAATCTTAATGGTGTTTATTAAGTCGCTCTCAAGTGATTAATTCCTGGAATTACTGTTTTTTACGCGGATACTTTGAGAAAACCTGTTGAAACCGGATAGCTATTTAAGGTGTTTCGAATAATAACCCCTTAAATTATATCACGGTTCATAAGACCCATATCTTTAGATTCAGACACGAGGCAGGATGCAAGCCGAGCTATCGCAGAAGCCTCACTGTCGAATCATGCGGAGCTTGAAAAAAATACCTATGTTTATTTATTCTATTAAAAATTTAATATGGCACACGCATTTATTTCTTATAGTCATTCTGCTGCACAGGTAGTTTATCGCTTGGAAGTGCACATGAGCC
>NZ_JBFTIZ010000473.1:0-1962 GCF_056395165.1 Pedobacter sp. 10L46_2 | reverse complement strand
CAGCAAGGGTATAGATTTCGTCTCTCGATCCCCATAAATATTCCCACTGTGTTCCCTTAACTCCGAGCTTATCAGCATATGCTTTCATCCTGGAAGGAGTATCATACTTTACATCGATAGTATGAGAAGCAAGTTTTACTTCTGGATTTGCTTCATATTTCTTGTAAATCTTAAGCAAATTACGATGCATAATTGGACAGATTGTAGGGCAAGAGGTGAAAAAGAAATCGGCAACATAAATTGTTCCATCAAAATCCTTTTGAGTTACAACAACACTATCCTGATTCAATAACTTGAATGATGGTATAGTTCGAAACGCTGTATCAGCAATTGTTTTTCCATCAACCACCTTTTCAGAAATTTCCATTTGTAAAAAAGGTAATCGCTTCGTTTCAGTCTTACAGCCTGAAACAAAAAGGACTATCATTAAGGCCCCAAAAAGCAAACTCTTCATTACTTCTTAAATTTACTCAGGTAATCATCAGACAATTTAATTTCCTGCTTATACAAGCTGTCAATAATCTCAATTTTCTTCCGCTCATCTTTAAAATACTTAACTGCTGCTTCATTTGATTTGCCAGTTACATCAGGCTCAAATTTGTGCATCCAATCATTCATCTGATCTTCAGCTTTACTTAAATCATTTACCATAGCCAACATGGCTTGTTTTTCCTTTACCGTATCAACATCAGGAAACTTAATTTTTAACCCACTAAGGTTCTTCAACAAAGTATCCAGTTTCATCTGGTTATTCACAAGTGCACTGTGATCGCCCATTACCACATCATGGAACTTCATTACTTCATCACGAACAGCTTTGTAATCTGTTTTACCGTCCTTTTGCTGCGTACATGCAGCAGCTATTAGCGCTATAAAAGCGACAAAAATTATTTTCTTCATTTTTAAATATTAAAATTCATAACTACCCTAAAGACCTCCCAATAGCACRCATACCTGAACTATTTGTCTATAAATTTACCTTCTCAGAAAAGACCTCGGAATCATTGCACTCCTTCAGCGCATTTATTCCGGTCTTTGAAGAGAATGGTTGATTTAACCCTTTCCTTGTGGCGGATGAAATATAGAATTTTTAATACTTTGCGGTATCCCAGTAGAAAAAGGAATATGGAATTTGATTTCCGCTAATGAATACTGCTTAAAAACCAGAGGCTTTACAATTAACGCGTCTTGGATTTGTGTTTTCTGCGATTGTCTCTCTTGCTTTTGCTCTTTGTCTTGTGCCTGTTTTAATTTTTTCATTAAATAGCACTTACCATTACAATGCATTTGAGGTTTGTCTCTATTTTCACAGAGTTCAGCAGCAATATATTTCTGATTTACTTCAAAACCCATAAACACAAATAGATTCGAACAATTTGCACTAAGCAAACTAAACAAAAGTAATATGGTTATGGGTTTTAATAGCATTACGCGACAAATGTAAGCATCATAAATGACGATTCATTTACCTACTTTAATATTGACGTTGGTTTTTTATTCTCGTCGATAGCTACAAACGAAAACTCCCCGGTTACTGCTCTTTCTCTATGTTCAGAATACATCTGTTCAATAAAAATCTCAACACTAACTTTAAGGCTCGTATTCCCGATATGACTTACCCTGCCCACCAGTTCCACAATTGTGCCTGCAGGAATTGGTTTCTTAAAATCTATCCTGTCACTACTTACTGTTACCATAATTTGTCTGCTAAAACGGGTAGCAGTAATAAAAGCTACCTCATCCATCATATGCATAGCAGTACCACCAAATAATGTATCGTAATGATTGGTTGTATTTGGAAAAACGGCTTTGAAAATTCTAGTCTCCGAAGCCGTAATTTTATCTTCTAATGTCATTAAATTGATTGTTTATTTCTTAGGTTACCCCATTTCAAATAAGTAGCGCCCCATGAAAAACCAGCACCAAATGCAGTTAACATCAACTTGTCGCCATACTTGAAAT
>NZ_JBFTIZ010000472.1:0-3740 GCF_056395165.1 Pedobacter sp. 10L46_2 | reverse complement strand
CCATAGCAAAAGCCACAGGCGATTCAGGTATTGCAAGTATCATATACGTTTTGGTAACCCTGCCATTAATAATATACTTTACCGGTCCGGCAAGTTCGCCTCTTGGCGAGATGTATGACAAATCACCATTTTCCTTATAAATATCGCTATATTCCCTATTACGCAAATATCTGCGTGTAATCAACGAATCCCTTGTCGCTGAATTTATGGTTTGCGGAGTTACAGTTTCAATACCTGTTAAATAAAAAACTACGATCAGACAGACTAGTTTCATGGGGTAATTATTGAAACATATACGTTACAACAACTATAACAGATTAGCTCGTCCAGTGTTTTTAATTATGCAACGGCATTCATCACAAAATGTAAAGACTTTGATAAATTTAAAGTACAGACTCGATTATTTAAGCTAATTCTTATATTAGCGTACTCAAAAGAAAAACTCATGAAAAGAAAATTAATCGTTTTAGCAGCCTCTGCACTCTTCTTTACCAGTGCAATGGCTCAAACACCTAATACGCTCTCAAAAGAAGAAAAAAAAGCAGGCTGGAAATTATTATTTGACGGTACAACTACAAAAGGCTGGCATACTTATCTTAAAAAAGAAGTGGGCGCAAAATGGCAGGTAAAAGATGGGGCAATCGTTTTTGATCCTACCCAACCTACCGGTGGAGGCGATCTTGTTACTGATGGGATATACGAAAACTATGAGTTGAACCTTGAATGGAAAATCTCTAAAGGCGGAAACAGCGGAATTATATTTGATATCCAGGAGGACCCTAAATACGGAGCTACTTATCTTACCGGCCCTGAAATGCAGGTATTAGATAACATCGATGCAAGCGATAACAAAAAACAAAATCACCTTGCAGGTTGTCTGTATGACATGTCTGGCGATTCAACTGTTTCTAAACCAGTACCAGTTGGCGAATGGAATAAAGTTAGACTGATTCAGGACAAAGGACACCTTACTTTCTGGTTAAATGGTATTAAAACATTTGAAGGTCAGATAGGAAGCGAAGAGTGGAAAGCTATGATTGCTAACAGCAAGTTTAAGAACAAAGACTTCGCAGACTTTGCTAAAGTTGCAAAAGGTAAAATCGCTTTACAAGAACACCCAGGCTCTAGCCAGTGGAGAAACATCAAAATCCGTACTTTATAATTCAATATAAGAGCAATTTAACGAAAGCGCCCGAATCATGATCATGATTCGGGCGCTTTCATTTATATCCTACTTACATTCTGTAGGCGCAAAAGTAAACCTGCCTCTTTCAAAGTTAATCGGTTTCCCTTTTACAAAATATGATCTTCCTAAAGATGTTTCAATCTGACCAACACCCAGCACCAGCTTGCCAT
The DNA here is from genome assembly GCF_056395165.1 of Pedobacter sp. 10L46_2. Lineage (NCBI taxonomy): Bacteria > Pseudomonadati > Bacteroidota > Sphingobacteriia > Sphingobacteriales > Sphingobacteriaceae > Pedobacter > Pedobacter sp. 10L46_2. The sequence goes on along the minus strand of NZ_JBFTIZ010000472.1, from coordinate 2,384 downwards.
CTTTTTTCAAAAGTGCAAGTGGGTTTTTATAAATGGTTTTATTTTCGCCTATTTTAAAGGTATAATCAACAAATAAGGTATCCCCTCTAAACTTTCCGTCAATTAAACCGTCATTAGTTGCTTTTTCATGATATTTTATAATCAAACCACCGGTAACTTTTCCCAACTTAGAAGTTATTACATTTAAATGTGCAGTATCTACACCATCAACAGCAATAAAACACTCATTACTGACTGGAGCATCTGCGGTATCAATCATTGTACTATCTTTCAGTTCCGAGCTTTTATCTCCTCCCTGATTGCAGCTAAATGCCAAAGGCAAAGCTATAAGTGCTAAATAAAGTGCTGATTTTTTCATGACCATAATTTAAATTGAGGGTTTACTAAATACTATACAAAATTTGATGCTATATGGTTTTATAAACAATACATCCGATTTTAGAAGGATGATCTTGTACGCATAATAGCACCCAATATATAGTGTTTTATTTTTAAAGGCTCTTTACAGTGGCAATATGGCGTAACCGCTTTCCAGATTACACCGAACTTAATCGACTTAAATCTTTCCTTTGCAAACAGGCACCATGTTATTCCATGAATTAATTCATGGAGCACAATTCCTATAAGTATTACCAAAATCATGATTGCGCTTGTCAGCAAACCATTCATCTCCTTTGGAAATAAATTTTTGAATAGGTCAAGTGTTCCGTCACCCCACAAAAAATAGTAAAGTGGGCAAAATAAAATAACAAAAGGGATAAAATAGACAATTGAAGTAATCTGCGCTTTTGCGGCATCAATAGTCATTTCTTCCATTTTATAGCCGGGTATATTGAATTGTTCCATAGTATGGAACTAAGATATAAAAGTAAATTGAATTATTTTACCCTTAGATAAAGCATACTATAACCATCATAATAATTATCGCTGATCAGTAAAGAATCATTTCTTAAGCCCAATATATATTTCCTTTGCTCTTTAGAAATGGTGTCAACTTCGTTAAATGATATTGCTGTTTCAAGTTGTCCGGAATAAATGCTTTTTGCTTTTGAAAGCATGTATTTTCCTTCTTTAACCAGCTTTCCATTGTCAATCCGCTGATAAGTATCTTTAGATTTAAATACTAAAACTGAGCTTTTACCGTCTTCAACGGGTTTAGTTTGACCGGCAAAACCGCCACTTGAAAGTTTAAGATTCCATTTCCCAATTAGCTTTTGCTCAATATTTGGATCAGACTTTTGCTTTTCGCAGGCATAAAAGCCTACCGTAATAAAAGTAATTATAGCCAGAAAATGCACTTTCATATCCATGCTTTAAGTTTTATATATAAAACGTTTAAAAAGCAAAAATCGCTACACCATTAGCACTTATATGCTCAGGTTAGCGATCTCTCTTTAAATTCGATATAAGTTTTAGCCTAAGCTGTTTCCAGTTTCACGATGTTTCTGTAAGGGAAAGATCCAAAGATATGTCTGCGGGCAAATCTACCTGGAGAATCAGCGTTCACTAATTTTACATAAACGGCTTTAGGTACGCCAAAATATTCATAAGCACTACCATCAAGGAAATGAACAGTTAGTATTAAACCTGCCCAGCTATAATCAGCAATACCACAAGTAGCAGTAGTCTGAGTATACTCATCCAATGAAAGGGCCAATGTTTCCGGAGCAATACTAACCAGAAAATGATAAGCTTCAATAATTTCTTTGCTTTTGGTTTCTGCTTCTATTTTAGCTTCTTCGCTATCCTGAAACTTGTCAGGGTGCCAATCTTTCATTAAACCCCTATAAATGGTTTTTAATTCTTTTAATTCGGCATCCTTCTGTACACCCAATAACTTCCTGTAATCAACGATCTTCTTCATAAAATTTGCGCGAAGGTACGCAGATTTTTCGGGTAATCATATTATGATTCAATTAATTAGTTCTTTTTCGATGGTATCACAAAATGTGATACCATCTCATCGGGAATTCCCACAAGTTTATCCGTCGTAATTCATTATTTGATATTGTTACTATCAAACACAACAAGGAAACTTAAAATAACAAAAATATCTAATTAATTAATAAAAAATATCAAAAGTAAAACATTAAAGGTAATTTCAATATTTTGAGGGTTGATAGTAAACCAGTCGTCACCTCCTAAAAAACTATTGTCAACACTTACCCTATTGCTTACCAATTAGACGCTGCCCCCCTATAAAACTTTTCCCACAGATACTATATATTTGCGATATGTTCAAAATTGGATTAGCAGAAGATGATGAAAAAATAGCTGCCTTGATAAAAAGCGGGCTAGAGGAACATCAATATCATGTTACCCCCATACATGACGGCAGTTTGGCCTTGGCAGAATTTAAAGATCATGAGTATGATCTCGTAATA
>NZ_JBFTIZ010000471.1:0-1985 GCF_056395165.1 Pedobacter sp. 10L46_2 | reverse complement strand
GCAAGTACCTGTATGGTTTTACCCAATCCCATATCATCTGCCAAACAAGCTCCAAAATTAAAACCATCTAAAAAATTCAACCAGTTTAAGCCTTCTCTCTGATATCCACGTAGCGTGGCATTAAGTCCTGAAGGAACTTCTACTTCTTTAATAGATTCAAAATCAGACAACTTAGAGCGATAAAGTTTCATTTCATCTTTAACAACTTCATCTAGTTGCTCCAGTTCATACAATTCGTCAACCGAAGCATAATTAATTTTTGAAGTACGAATAGTTTCTTCCACTACCTCTCCTGCACTAAAGTAGCCTGTAAACTTCTCAATCCATTCATCAGGCAATATCCCTAACGTGCCGTCATCCAATTGAACAAACTTACTTTTGTTGCGGATTGAACGATGCAGATGTTTTAATGAAACCGCCTGCTTATCAAATTTAACTTTTACTGAAGTCTCAAACCAATCTATACCACTGATCACGTTAATAGAAATATCAGCTTTGTACGGGTTTAAGTTATTGTTCTTTAATTCATTAAAACCAAGAATTGTTATCCCTTTATTTCGCCATGCCTCAAAAGCATTTAGGAACCAGTTATCTTCTGTAAATCTCTTTTTATGGAGGTAAAAGCAGTCAGCATGTGCTTGTTCCGGTAATTCCTGTACCTGTTCATAAAAGAACGGGTGCTCTCTTGAAATATTGGATATAAACTGGAACTCTGTATCCTCATCTCTATTTAATGTAAATATGTTTCCTCTTTTATCTTTGGCTCTAATTTGCTTTTTAGAAAGTATCGGAATTTCCAGACTGCCATATCTGATAACAGGTGTAACCAATACAAAATCTTCTGATTCAGATAAATAGATGATCTGTTCATTATCGAGATCAAATCCCTTTTCTTCTATTTGTTTTTTGGTGGCTGTTTTTAAATAAGAATAATTGATCTTAACCTTATCTTCTAATTTAGAAAGTATGTTTTCCTGAAACAGTTCAAATTCTGATCTGTGTACTACAATAATATCATTATGCTGTTTAAAAAATGCCAGCACGCTCAGGAAGTGGGGATTGTTTATCAGATAAAGTGTGTTGCTCCATTGAATAAAATAATGATACTTTACCTTAAGCATATCCAAAGAGAAAGGCTTATTTTCCAGCAACAGTTTTGCCGAAATTTCAAAAAAATCTCCTTTTTCATCTACTGTTAAAGTAAGATCAACCTTTAAAACCTTTAGCTGTCCCGGTATAATAGATGATGCGGTAATATTCGTTGAAACCTTCTCGTCATGAAGGTATACTTCAAATCCCAATGGATTTTTAGCCATTGCTTTAAGTCCTTCCAGATCAGATTCTGATTTACCTGCATCGTAGTTATTTCTGAACTTTGAAATACCGGTATAAAATTTCAGCTCCTCCTGACTATCTGTTTTCCAGATCATGTCAGTCGGATCAATAAAAGTAAGTGGGTTTTTAGGTTTTCCGTTTAAAGTAATTTCAGCTTCTGCAAGTTCTACTACCAAATGTCTGTAAAAACGATGTTGACTAAATATCAATATCATTTTTGTATTTCCCTTTGTTTCGGATACAGGTAGCTTAACATTTTGCTTGGCATTTAAAATCGGCTTCMGCGTAGAGAAGTCAAAATTTTCCGAGTTGTATCCTTCTTTTTCCGTCATTCAACAATGTAATAGCAATGTGCTAAAGATAAGAATAAAATAGCGCTCTAACGTTTCTACAAAGCGTTACAGATTAAGTCTTTTCCAGGTATTTAATAACAGACATAAGATCCTGATCGCCAAGACCTCCTTCATTCATTGCTGCACTAAAGGTATTCAAAAGTGGTATTGATAATGGCGAGGAAAGGCCGGCTTCTTTTGCCAACTTTAAATCTTTAACAATATACTTAAGCGCAAAGGCTGCCGGATAATTGTTATTTAAAACTGATGGCGTTTTAATTTTAATAATTCCATTTCCACACGCGCCCTCATTAATAA
>NZ_JBFTIZ010000470.1:0-2002 GCF_056395165.1 Pedobacter sp. 10L46_2 | reverse complement strand
TTCTATCAGGAGCTCATATGACTGTTTTTCCGAAAATTGTAGAGATCATGAAGCAAAAACAATTAACAGATGTTTTGCTGACAGGCGGAGGTATTATTCCTGAAAATGACATAAAAAAGCTTAAGGAGATGGGTGTAGGAGAGTTGTTTGCCCCCGGAACTACAATGGTTACTATAGTAGACTATATTAAAAATTGGGTTGTTGAAAACAGAAATTTTTAGATTATGACTTATCAGAACATTTTACTGGAAATAACAGATGAGATTCTTTATATTACTATAAACCGCGAGCATAAATTAAATGCCTTAAATAAAGCTACATTGGCTGAATTAGCTGAAGCAATTTCAATTGCCGCAGACAACAATGAGGTAAGAGGAGTCTTAATTACCGGTGCCGGAGAGAGGGCTTTTGTTGCAGGGGCAGATATTTCAGAATTTTCCAACTACAATATTGCCGAAGGAGAGGAGCTTGCACGAGTAGGACAAAATAGCGTGTTTGATGCTATCGAGAATTGTCCTAAGCCGGTAATTGCAGCAATTAATGGATTTGCTTTAGGAGGAGGATTAGAATTGGCTATGGCTTGTCACCTACGTATTGCTTCTGAGAATGCAAAGCTTGGCTTACCGGAAGTTAGTCTTGGTTTAATTCCCGGATATGGGGGCACACAAAGGTTAACTCAGTTGGTAGGTAAAGGAAAAGCAATTGAGATCATTACAACAGCAGAGATGATCACTGCTTCAGAGGCAGAAAAAATAGGGTTGGTGAATTATGTAGTTCCTCAGAGCGAGCTTATTGCTAAGGCCGAAGAGATATTAAATAAAATAAAATTAAGAGCCCCATTAGCAATCGCCAGTGCTATAAAAGCCGTAAATGCATCATTATTACCCGATGTTGATGGGTTTGATACCGAGATAAAGGAATTTGGTAAATGCTTTGGTACTTTGGATTTTAAAGAAGGAACTACCGCATTTCTTGAGAAAAGAAAGCCGGTATTTTTCGGGAAATAAAGTCCTCAATTCGCTGAACCTCATTAAGTCTTTGAGGGATTTATTGGGGTTTTGTCATAAAGTGAGAAAAAAATTGTATACTTTTTTTATAAAACTGTAGAAAATATTTCCCAGATAAAAAAAACTAGTTATATTTATTTCATAAAATGCGCTCTAATTTTTTAGGTAATATGAGAAAAATATTAATTGTTGACGATGAGGTAAACATCGGCGTGCTGTTATCCAAGTTTTTAACCAGAAATTCCTTTAGTGTATCAACGGCTACAAGCGGTGTGACGGCAATGGATTACCTGGCTAAAGAAGCTTATGACCTTGTTTTATGTGATTATAGACTTGAGGATACGGACGGGAGAGAAATGCTGATCAAGATAAAGGAAAGCTATCCTAGCACCGGAGTTATTATTATTACAGGTTATTCGGATATTAAGCTTGCAGTAGAACTGATTAAATTAGGGGCATATGATTATATTACTAAGCCTCTATATCCCGATGAAATTTTAAATACAATTAATAAGGCAATAGAAACTCAGATTGCATTAAACACAAATCAATCTGAAACCTCTTCCGAAACGACTAAACAAAAGGCAGCAAAACAAGCCTACAAGCAGGTGGATAATTTTGTTGCGGGCCAAAGCCCTGCTTCAAAAGAGTTATTGAAGCAGATTCAATTGGTTGCGCCAACTTCCTATAGTGTTATTTTAACAGGCGAAAGCGGTACAGGAAAAGAGTCTGTAGCAAAAGCAATCCACCTAAATAGTCCAAGGAAAGATCGCCCGTTTGTGGCAATGGATTGTGGTTCACTTACTAAAGAATTGGCTGGTAGCGAATTCTTTGGTCATGAAAAGGGGTCATTTACAGGAGCCCTTTATACTAAAATCGGTCATTTTGAAATGGCGAATGGAGGAACGCTTTTTCTGGATGAGGTAGGGAACCTTTCTTATGATATCCAGGCTGCTTTATTGCGAACTGTACAGGAGAGAACTACAGGAGAGAAC
>NZ_JBFTIZ010000469.1:2051-2795 GCF_056395165.1 Pedobacter sp. 10L46_2 | reverse complement strand
CTGCTACTTAAAGAAATAAATTATGCCATCAAGTGTGATTCGATATTTTACCTATGACATGGAAGCCACTACATTATGTATCACTTTTGTATCCGGAATGTGCTATAAATATAAAAATGTTCCTCCTGAAATTTATCATATGCTAAAAGCGGCCGGGTCAAAAGGCCGATATTTTAATCAACACATCAGAAATAAATTCAAATACAAAAAAATAAAGAATTTTTAGTGTTAGATACGTTAGCAGCCCTACGGCCCTTATAGATGGACTATTTAACTATGAACCTGGCAATGAATTCCTTTCGCGGGATCATATGTAGGTAAGGATAGTTTCCCGATAGCTGCTTTCGTTGTTTGAGCTGATAAAGAAAGTGTCCTCCCAGATCAACAATAATGGGACATTTTGCTTGATACCATACCCGATGGGGATGTTTCCAGCAAAAGGAATAATAGTGGCTGGTTAGCTGTATATTCTTCAGTTCAGGATGATAGAAATTTAATATTTTAGGATGCCCTTTTCTTCCTAGCAAGTCAGACTTTCTGATCATAGAAAGATGATCGCTATGGCAAAACTCAAAGTCGGCAAGTTTGGGGTGATCCACATCTGGTAAATGCTTCAAAATACGGAAGCCTTTAAATTTTTTTCCGTTCAATATCCATATCAGTTTCGGATAAAAAGCTTCCCTGCTTTCCAGCTCTTCAATACAAATAGGTGAATTTTGGAACTCAAGGGTTGTTCCGCATGGA
>NZ_JBFTIZ010000469.1:0-2029 GCF_056395165.1 Pedobacter sp. 10L46_2 | reverse complement strand
GGAGTGTATACATCAGCCCGATGTTGTTGTTCTGTAACCTCGTCCCAAAAGCAGACTTCTCTGAATGAGGGAGGAAAAGCCATTTTCCAGCCCCTATGCCAAGGCGTTTCCCCGTACAACCTCAATTGCTGTGTTTCCTGATGGATAATAACAGGTTGGGATGTAACTTTCTCAGGAAATACTAAAGCATTAAAATCCATAAAAAACAAATGCCTTGAATTTTAGCAGGCATTCAAACTTAAGCTAATAATATTAGTATTCAAAAAATTAAATAAAGAATCAGAAGTTTTAAAAAGATCAAGTAATCCTGACTTAAGTATAAGGATGGCCTAATAAGTTATCCAAACACGTTTTTCGCTTTGTTAATCGCAGCCGTTAAATCAATACCTTTTCCCAAAGCACCTTTAAAGAGATCACCAGTTTCTTTTATCCTATCCACAGCATTGAAGATCGTAAAATCATCCATGGTCATTCCAGGTTTAACTTCATCCCATGCCAGAGGCATGGAAACAGTTGCCCCTGGCTTCGGCCTAAGCGAATACGGACAGGCAATGGTGGCCCCTGGTCTGTTCTGCAGAAAATCCAAATACATTTTTCCTTTACGGTTAGCGACCATTCTTTCTAATGTAGTAAACTCAGGGACCTGCTGATGCACCAAATTGACAATAATCTTGGCAAACATTTGCGACTGATCATAGTCATACTTTGCCGCAAGAGGAATATAAATATGCATACCAGTAGAACCAGATGTCTTCGCGTAACATGGTATTTTAATCTGGTCCAGAACTTCTTTCACCATTTGTGCCACCTGAATCACCTGATCGAATGTATTCTTATCAGGATCCAGATCAATCACACAATAGTCTGGATTGTCTGGAGATTGACTCCTGGAAAACCACGGATTCATTTCTATACACCCTAACGATGCCATCCAAAGTAAGGCGGCTTCATCGTTGCCCAATAGGTATTCCTTATGTTCGCCATCACCTGTGGTATAAGGAAATGTATCGGCCCAATCAGGTGCAATCTCTCTAACATCTTTCTGGTAAAAACCCTTGCTATGAATTCCACCCGGAAAACGATTTAATGACATAGGCCTATCTTTCAAATAGGGAAGAATATAATCGGCCACCTGATAATAGTAATTAAACATCTCTCTTTTGGATACCCCATCTTCAGGCCAGTAAAGCTTGCTTAAATGTGTAAACTTCAATTCATGACCTTTAATTTTTCGTACCTGCGTTTCATCTTTGGGATTAAGCAACGTTTTACGCCCTGTAGCCTTTGGAGGCTTGATAGTATTATCTTTCATATCATTCTCTACTATAGCTTTCGTCTCTATCTCGGTTTCTCTGATCACATCTTTAGCTTTTTTATCAACGCGCATGCCTTGGAAAGATGGATGGCGAAATACACCGTCATCTGTCACCTCTGCAAAGGCGACCTCACAAACCAGTTCCGGCTTAAGCCAGGTTACTTTGGTTTTTGGTGGATTGGGCCTGAAGCGAGAAGGTTTATTGACATCAGGGATTTCCGAAAATGGACTTTTATTGGTAATTAATGGCCGGAATTGGGCCATCATTTCTTTTTGCGCCAGATCATTGAAGCCTGTCCCCACCTTGCCAACGTAGTGCAAATGACCGTTTTCATACACTCCTAACAACAGAGAACTAAATTCCCTGGGTGTATCATCATTTTTTGTGAACCCGACAACCACCACCTCCTGGCGTTTATTGGCTTTGATCTTTAGCCAATCTTTAGAACGGTTATTCTTAGTATACAGACTGTCTGCTTTTTTAGCAATAATGCCTTCCAAACCCATTTTTATGGCCGCCTTAAAGAACTCAGTACCGCTTGCCTTAAAGATCTGACTTAGCCTTACCCGATCGTCATTTTGAGGCAAAACCTCTGCTAATATCTCCTGGCGTTTACTAAGTGGAAGATCAGTTAAATCCCTGCCGTCATACCATATCAGATCACACACATAATAAACCAATTCACCATCGGCTTCACTACGCCAGTTCTGAAG